>JBGTCC010000482.1:0-4811 GCA_041749055.1 Thermodesulfobacteriota bacterium
CGGCATCGAAAACATAGAGGCTCAGAGCGCCTTCCTTCTCAGCCGCCGCAACTGTCGCGTCCCACTCGGCGCGCCAGGACGGCTTTACGTCGGCGCCGAAGGCCCATTGGCCATTCGACAAAAGCAATAAAAGTGACCAAATCAAATTTTTTTTCAGCATGTCGCGACTTCCTAACTGGTTCGCACACTATTCAATAATTTCCTCCGGTGTCAACGTTGCAGCGGCGGTAATTCGGCGGCACAACGTTTAGGTAACCGGGCGGCGGCGTGCCACCGCTACAACCATGGAAATAGCCTCGACGCTGGCGAAGCCAACAATCATACAAGGATCTTTACGATGAACGCGCGTGGTTAAGCAGCCAACCGTACCTCTGCCGATCGATTCAGGCTTACCAAGTCCGACAAATCCAGGCGCGGCAAGTTTTTTAGCAACGGGGTTGCCTTAGAAATCGAGAGCGATAGGTATTGTCGGAATCACCGGGTCTACAACCACGGTGTCTCGCCAGGACCGCTCTAAAAATCACCAGGGTGCGATTTCGATGGTATCCTAAGGAATCCGCTGGCGGCGAGAATTTAAGTTCATGAAGGAGGTCAGCATGCAAAAAACAATAACCGGGCGGGTGGTTTGTGCGATTGTCTTGGGCGCGCTTTGGCTCCATCCGGCCACAGGGTATTCGGGTCCGCTCGACCCATATATCGAGGGTGCCAAGAAAGAAGGTGCGGTGCGTCTCGGCATCACGATTCGGCAGAAGGTCCACGGTAAGGTTACAGGGCAAAAATATCTGGACGCCTTCGCCAAGCAGTATCCATTTTTAAAAGTCAATTTCAAAAGAATCGGCGGCGCCCGAGAGCGCAATCGTATCATTTCTGAAATGGCCGGCGGGGTCGTGAATTTCGATGTTGCCACGGCGAGCGAAACCATGATCCCCACCATCGTCGATGCCAAGCTGGTGCGCGTCGTCGATTGGGGCAAACTGGGCATTGCCGAAACGCTGCGCCATCCGAACAATGTCGGCGTGACGTTGCGCACCCCGGTGTTTGGCATCGGCTACAATCGCAACCTGATCCCGGATAACGTCGCCAAGAGCTTTACTTGGGACAGCTGCACCGATTCGGAGTGGAAAGGCAAAGGCGCGAGCGACGATCGGCCGCGCCACTTGAGCGAGCTCTATTACGTCTGGGGAAAAGAAAAAACCCTGGATTACGCCAGGCGCTGGGCCGCCAACAAACCGGCCATGGAACCTAGCCGTTCCACCGGAGCGCAAAAACTCGAGTCGGGGGCGTACTATTTGTATTGCGGGATGCCGCGCGCGCAAGCGAAAGATCTGCAGGTTTTTGGCGCCAGCAAAGCCATCGGCATAGTTTACCCGGAACCGGTTCCGGTCGGTATCGGCGACCTTATCTATGTGACGCAGAAGGCCAAGAGCCCCAACGCGGCGACTTTGTTCCTGCACTGGACGACCACCAAGGAGGCGCAAAAGATTTTGGATGACGTGGATTTTACCGGGCACCCTTCATTCCCGGACAGCGATGTCAACGAAGTCGTCAAAGGCAAGAAAGTCGTGTATGCAACCTGGGAACAAACCGCAAAATCCGACGACGTTCTCGCCGAGATTCTTACGGCCATGGGCTTTCCGGTCGTGCGTTAAAACCCCGGGCTGGTCCGTCACATGGAAGCATCGGTAGCAACTCGGCCGGTATCGGCGCGATTGGCGTGGCTGCGCCAGCGCGCCGCGCCGAATCTATTTTTCGGCGCCCTGGTGCTGGTCTTGCTGTGGCTGATTTTAATCCCCCTGGGGCAGTTGATCCTCAACAGTTTTCGCACCGGCCACCCGGCCGTTCCAACTCCGTTCACGCTGCAAAACAACATCGTCGGCTTCACCAATCCTCTGACCTATCAGATGATCTGGAACACGCTATACTTTGCCAGCGCCGGCACCCTGCTCACGGTCTCCATCGCCGTGCTGTTCGCGTGGCTCATCGAACGCACCGACATGCCTTGGCGCAATTTGGCCTGGAGCCTGCTGCTCATTCCCTTGGCGATGCCGGGGTTTTTATTTGCCATGGCCTGGATCTTTCTGCTCGATAACCGCATCGGCCTGATCAATATATGGTTGCGCGCGCTACTGAGTTATTTCGGCTGGGACCTGGACACCGGTCCGGTGAACATTTACTCAATGGGCGGGATGATTTATCTCGACGGCTTGCGCGGCGTGACGACAATTTTTTTGCTCGTCGTGGGCGCCTTCCGGGCCATGGACCCAAGCCTGGAAGAAGCGGCGCGTATTGCCGGTGCCAGAGTGTGGACCACCTTTCGCCGCATCACCATGCCGACGCTGATGCCGGCGATCCTCGCCGCATTCCTATATTCTTTTATTTCGTCCATGGAATCCTTCGAGGCGCCGCTCCTGGTCGGACTGCCCGGCGGCATCTACGTTTACAGCACCATGATTTACTTCTCGACTCGGCTCATGCCGAGCTTCGGCCTCGCCGCCGCCTTCGCGGTGAGCTACTGCGTTCTGGCGATCTTTATGGTGGTCATCTATCAGCGTCTCGCGCTGCGCCAGACCGAGCGCTTTGCCACCATCACCGGCAAAGGCTACCGCCCCCGGGTCACCCGCCTGGGCCGATGGCGCTGGCTCGCCTTCGGCCTGTTCGCCGGCTATTTTTTTCTCGCGGTCTTGTTGCCGCTGTTTATTCTGACCTGGGCCGCGCTGTCGCCCAGCTACAATCAACCCAATTGGGAGGGCTTCAGCGAGCTTAGTATTGGCCATTTTCGCGAACTTTGGGACGAGCCGGGAATCTGGCAAGCGACGTGGAATACCGTGGTGATTACGCTCACCACGGCGACGGTCACCGTGCTGCTGTCGTTTTTTATTTCATGGATCGTCGTGCGCACGCAGATTCGCGGCCGCATGCTGTTAGACGGCCTCACGTTCCTCTCTCACTCGATTCCCGGCATCGTCATCGCGCTGGCCTTTATCTTTGTTTATCTCCAGGAGCCGTTTCGCTCACTGCACCTTTACGGCACCGTCTGGATCGTCTCGCTGGCGCTGATCACTCAGTACATTGCATTCACGACCCGCAGCACCAACGCCGCCATCACCCAGGTGCATAAGGAGCTCGAAGAGGCGTCGCGGATTTCCGGCGTCGGGCGCATCACGACTTTGATTCGTATCACCCTGCCGCTAGTGCTGCCGGCTTTTGCCGCGGCCTGGATTTGGGTGGCGGCGCACGCCGTGCGTTCGTTCTCGGTGCCGGTGATGCTGGCCAGCGAGGGTAACTGGACGCTGTCCGTCATACTATGGCAAATCTGGGAGGATCAGAATGCTCTGCCCCTGGCGGCCGCCCTGGGTGTGATTTTTATTCTGAGCATCGCAGTCTTCACTTTCCTTGGGCGCCGTTTAATCGTCAAGGCTTTTTCAGTCGAGTAAGTTTATGGAACTAAGGGTCAGCGAGCTTAGAAAAACATTTCACGCCCAGGCGGGAAATGTCCAGGCCGTGCACGGGGTTTCGTTCAAGGTTCCCAAAGGCACGTTTTTCACCCTGCTCGGCCCGAGCGGCAGCGGCAAAACCACCATCTTGCGCTGCATCGGCGGCTTGGAAATGCCTGACAGCGGCGAGATCCGTCTCGGCGAAAAGATTTACTATTCGGATCAGCAGCGCATCGGCCTCATGCCCGAGGAGCGTGGCATCGGCATGGTGTTTCAATCCTACGCCATCTGGCCGCATATGACGGTTTATAATAACGTGGCATTCCCACTGCGCTTCGGACTCAAGCGCGTGCCCACAGGCGAAATCAAAACCCGGGTCGGCCGGGTTCTCGAATTGGTTCAGATGGAGGGCTTATCCTCACGCATGGCGACGCAGCTTTCCGGAGGTCAGCAACAGCGGGTAGCTCTTGCCCGGGCACTGGTTTCGCAACCGGATTTACTGCTGCTCGACGAGCCGTTGTCGAATCTCGATGCACAGTTGCGCGAAGAGATGCGCGTGGAAATACGCCGCATTCAAAAGTCCCTCGGGCTGACGACCATCTACGTGACTCACGACCAGGCCGAGGCGCTCTCGATGTCGGACCAGATCGCGCTCCTGCGCCGCGGCAAGATCATTCAGCTCGGCGGCCCGCGCGACCTCTACGAAAAACCCACGGACCTGTTTGCCAGCGGGTTTATCGGCACCAGCAACCAGATTCCCGGTACCGTCGCCGATTCCGCTTCGCCGGGCGCCGTCGGCACCGTGCTTATTGAAGGCAAGCCGCTCGCCTGCGTCATCGTTGAGGGTTGTCCGCAAGATGGCGCCGTGACCGTCAGCGTGCGCCCGGAAGACGTCGAAGTGCATGTTAACAGCGACAACCAAGCGGGGGCGTGGAAGGGCATCGTCCGCCAGGTGATCTATTTTGGCGACAGCATGAACTGCGAGATCGACTTCGCGGCAACGACATTGCGGGCGCGAATTCATCCCTCGTCCAATCTTCACGACGGCCAGGAAGTGACCGTCAACTTCAAGAGCGGGCGCTGCGTCGCGTTTCCGCAAGAATCAACCAACCGATAAATTCGGTGTGGCAGAGTCGAATCAGCAGCGGCGCCCTCACGCGATTCGAACCTGCGTGCAATCAAACCCAATGACGGCTGTGCCAAGCTATCGAGGCTACGGCCTAGCTCGTTACCGCCGCAGTGCAGCGGCAGTCGATGCGAGACTTGTGCTATGTTAATTGACCTGATCTGATAAATTTTTCCGCGCGCGAGATATTCAGGCGAGGCGCGATGGCTGAAACCCTGTCTGACATATGTGCATTTACTCGCCGCGTTTGC
>JBGTCC010000483.1:0-10586 GCA_041749055.1 Thermodesulfobacteriota bacterium
GGAGCGCGTGCCGCCGTTTCTGCGCAACAGCGGCAAGGGCTGGATCACTGCCGAGTACGGCATGTTGCCGGGGTCATCGCAGCAACGCATCGGCCGCGAGTCGTCGCGCGGCAAGGTCGGCGGCCGCACCCATGAAATTCAACGCTTGATCGGCCGCAGCTTGAGAGCGATCGCCGACTTGAAACTTTTGGGCGAGCGGACCATCTGGATCGACTGCGACGTCATTCAAGCCGATGGCGGCACGCGCACGGCGTCGATCACCGGCGCCTATGTGGCGGTGGCGGAAGCGGTCAAGAGTTGGCTCGACAAAGGCAAGCTGCTGCAAACGCCGATAAAGGATGCCGTTGCGGCCGTGAGTATCGGCATCGTCGAAGGACGGATTCTATTAGACCTATGCTACGTCGAAGACAGCACAGCCGATGTCGACATGAACTTCGTCATGACCGGCTCGGGCAAGTTTATCGAAGTCCAAGGCACCGCCGAGAGCGCACCGTTCACGCGCAAACAGATGGAGCGCATGGCGGAAATCGCCCAGGACGGCATCAAGGAGCTGCTTAAAGCGCAGAAGCAAGCGATCTCTGGCCTGGCTTAAGCGAAGATCAAGTAGCCGCAAAGAACGCAAGTTCGCAAGGAATTTCTCTCCGTGATCGAACTCCTCGTGGCGACCACCAATGCAGGTAAGTTCGCCGAAGTGCAGGCGTTTTTAAATTCACGGCCGATTCGGATTCGTTCCCTGGGCGATTTAAAGGATCCGCCCGCCGTGGCCGAGGATGGCGCGACCTTCGAAGCAAACGCGCTTAAAAAGGCGCGCACCTTGGCGAATTTTTCCGGCTTGCTCACGTTAGCCGATGACTCCGGTCTGGAAGTCGATGCACTGGGCGGCGCGCCGGGAATCTATTCGGCGCGCTACTGCGGCCGGGAAGGTGAAGACGCCGAAAACAATCGCAAGCTCCTGCGCGAATTGACCACCGTCGCCGAAGCGAAGCGCACCGGCCGTTTCGTCTGTGCGTTGGCGCTTTGTGCGCCTGAAGAATTTGCCATGGCTGACTGGACCGTGCGCGAGACTTGCGACGGGCTAATCACCTTCGAACTAAGAGGCATTCATGGCTTCGGCTACGATCCGTTGTTTTTCTATCCGCCCTTTGGCAAAACCTTCGGGGAGATCGACCGCGAAACTAAAGCGACGGTCAGTCACCGCGGTAAAGCGCTGAAAAAGCTTGCTCAAGAATTGCCGCAGCTGGTTGATTTGGCGGTTGAATCTTGATTTGATCAAAACCCGGTGTAGAATGGCGGCTGGTTGATTGACGGGGCGTAGCGCAGCCTGGTAGCGCACCTGCCTTGGGCGCAGGGGGTCGGAAGTTCGAATCTTCTCGCCCCGACCAACGAACAATGGTATGTGCTGAGCTATGAGTACTGAGTACTGTAGGGCAGAAGGGTATTCCCTTCAGTACTCAGTAATCGCTACTCGATTGGGCGCCAGTAGCTCAGCTGGATAGAGCAACGGCCTTCTAAGCCGTAGGTCATGGGTTCGAATCCCTTCTGGCGCACCAGATTGTTTTGCGGTGAGTGTAGCTCAAGTGGTTAGAGCACTGGATTGTGGTTCCAGGGGTTGAGGGTTCAAGTCCCTTCACTCACCCCAGTTTTAATTCGGCGAAGATCGAGGAGTGATAGCCGCAATCCTAATTATCTATAATTATCTAGCTTCCACATTTAGTTTGATCCGTGCGGGCCGCTAGCTCAGTTGGTAGAGCAGCTGACTCTTAATCAGCGGGTCCGGAGTTCGAGTCTCCGGCGGCCCACCAATTTTTCTTCTCTATCTTTGCGCTAATGGGCTTGGATACCCGTGGTCCAGTACGACTATGTTGGACGTAACCGCTGGATGTTATTTTGCCGCAGCAATATGCTATCATTAGCGACGGTTCGACGCTGGTTGAATCTGGCAACAATCCGAGCAGCTACCTGGCAGCCATGGAACAAAGCCTGAGTTATACGATGCCGATGGAGGTTCACCTTCCAGCGGCATTGGTGCGCGGCGTGCTTGAGACCAATCAAGACCGGCTCAGTAGTCATCTTCTGGTTCGCCAGGATGACCAGGTTTTCTCGCTGCGGGATGCGTCCGTGGAAGATCTCGTAGGCAAGACGATCGCCAGCCGCACCCACGATTATGTCGTCTATATGCGTGAGGTTTTTTTGATCGCCGACTTAAGTCCGGCCGGCCAGTCGCATCGCTCCGGTGTCGAGGGTCTTTATCGGAAAAAAAATACCAGCAAGGCATTGATCAGCGTGGGGCCGTACTTGATCCAGGGCGACATCTATCTGCTTCCCGGCGGCGCGTTGTACGATCTGCTGCTCGAAAAGAATCAATTCATACCGTTAACCAACGCGACGATTCTCGGTCGGCAACCGGCCCCGCCACGGACATATTTGATCAACCGTCTTAAGATCGGCTTTATGACTGCCATCGGCGACGGTTTGGTGGAATTCTGACCGATGGTCGCCTATCCAACTGAAATAAATCATATAAAGTCGCGCGGCGTGGTGCGCATCACCTGGGATGACGGCCACATTGGCGAATACGCCGAGCCTTATCTGCGCGGTCACTGCCCCTGTGCGATGTGCCAGGGCCATGGCTCCCAGCGTCACTTCATTTCAGTGCCCGAGGCAAAGCTTCAAGAGATTCACGGTGTCGGCAACTATGCCATCGAGTTCCGATGGCATGATGGCCACAGCACGGGAATCTATACTTTCGAATATCTGCGGGCACTTTGCCCTTGCGCGGCCTGCGCTGGGGCGCACGGCGACGGCCAGTAGTACTTGTCGGCGCCCCGTTTTTTTAACTCAGTGAGGTGATTCGCCGATAATTCGGCGCTTCGGCAAGCTTCGTTGTTGTCGTGCCGCGTTGGCGCAACCAGCTGCAGCCGTTGCATGGTTCTATTGTAAGTCGCTACCGTCGCACGTGGGAAAGCATTTAGAAGTATTCGCGCTACGGATGTGTTTAGCCAGATTGCGACGCGGGTCGTTGGTGCGGAGCAGCCCAACTATCGAACGGGCAGGATTGAGTTTTATCAATTTTTATCAATATTAATTCCGCAGAAGACCATCCAATTGCGTTACCTAAGGATATTGAATTGCCAGCTGGTCTCGGGCTTGGATTAGTTCCATCCCGATGGCCCGCCAGTTGCGTCCGCTGCGCTTGACTTACCAACGGGTAATTCTTACTCTCCTCTCCAAGTCGGCGAAGCTGAATCGACATATTGCAGCCGCAGGAAGACGTGCGAGAGTGGCGGAATTGGCAGACGCACTAGACTTAGGATCTAGCGGGCAACCGTGGGGGTTCGAGTCCCCCCTCTCGCACCAATAAAGATTTTGCTTCGTTCGATATACGCCGAGATAGAAAGGTTAACGGTAAGGCTACCGCCCGACTCTCATTGCGAGGTTCCGAATATTCCGGCTTCGTCCTGTGTCAAAGCGCAAACGCCTCTGTCGTAAGAAAAATAGATGAAAGTCGATATCGCAGAATTGAGTCCGATCCAACGCAAGGTCAGCATCGAATTGCCGGCGGATCGGGTCGCCAAAGAGTTTTCCCACGCGTATAAGAACCTTGGCCAGCGCGTGACAGTTAAGGGTTTTCGCACCGGCAAGATCCCGCGCGGCGTGCTTCAGGGAATCTACGGCGAAGATATCAAAGGCGAAGTACGCTCCCATCTGGTGGAAGAATGCCTGGCGGAGGTGGTCAAAGAACGAGACTTGCAAATCGTCTCACGTCCGGACGTGGAGGCGGGTGAGATTAAGGAAGACGGGGAGTTTTCCTTTTCGGCGGTCTTCGAGATCAAGCCGGCCATCGAATTGAAAGATTATCTGGGTGTCGAAGTAGAAAAGGTCAAGATCTCCATCAGCGAAGAGCAGGTTGATGAGGCACTCAAACGTTTGCAAGAAGGCCATGCTCGCCTTGAGCTGGTGGAAGGCCGCGATGTCGTCCAGAAGGGCGATTTCGTAACCGTCGATTTCGCAGGCACCATCGCCGGCAAGCCATTTGCCGGTGGTAAAGGCGAGAACTACGTGCTCGAAGTCGGCGCCGGCCACACTTTGCCGCAGTTCGAAGAGGCCGTGGTCGGTTTACAATTGGGCCAGCAGCAATCGGTTCCGGTGACCTATCCGGAGAACTACTCTAATGCTGAAATCGCCGGGAAGGCCGTCGACTTTGCCCTTACCGTTCGTGAGATCAAGCAGAAAGTGCTGCCGGTGCTTGACGATGATTTCGCCAAAGATCACGGCGAGCATGCCTCGTTGGCAGAGCTACGAGCCGCGATTCGTCAGCGGCTTGAGGCTGAACTCAAGCATTATCAGGACGAAGATCTCAAAGAAAAGATGCTTAGCCATTTGATCGAGGCTCACTCGTTTAGCGCGCCGCCGTCGATGATCGAACGGCAGACTCGCTATCTCATGGAGCGTTACCAAAGCCAAATGGCCGGAAATCCGGGTGGGGCAGAGGAGCCGGCGCCGCCCATGGAAGAGGCGCGCAAGACCTTCGAAGGTCGTGCCGCACGTCAAGTCCAGGCGACGTTACTCGTTGAAAAAATCGCCCAGGCGGAAACCATCGAAGTGTCGGACAAAGAGCTGCAAGAGCGGGTCGATAATCTGGCGCGTGGCGCCGGCGATCGCGCCAAGGGCGTGCGGGAATACTACGCGCGCGCCGACGCACGCGACGATCTGCGGGCGCAGTTAGCGTTTGATCGCACCCTTAGCTTCTTGCTCGAGCGGGCCAAAATAAAAGAGGTCGATGCATCGATTTCTACAGTTGATGCTGCGCCCAAAAAAAGCTAGAATGCGCTTAATGATTGAGGGGTTTACTCACATATGAACTTCATCCCCATGGTCGTCGAGCAAACTGGGCGAGGCGAACGGGCATATGACATTTATTCGCGTCTGCTAAAAGAACGAATCGTCTTTCTTGGCTCGGTGGTCAGCGACGAAGTGGCCAACGTCATTACCGCGCAGTTACTGTTCCTCGAATCCGAAGATCCTGAGCGAGAAATTTTCTTCTACATCAATAGTCCAGGCGGATCGGTTACTGCGGGCTTGGCGATCTATGACACTATGCAGTATGTGCGACCGCAAATTTCGACGCTTTGCGTCGGTCAAGCGGCAAGCATGGGCGCTGTGTTGCTAGCTGCCGGGGCGAAAGGTAAGCGCTTCGCGCTGCCACATTCGCGGATCATGATTCACCAACCTCTTGGTGGTTTCGAAGGCCAGGCGACCGACATCGAGATTCACGCCCGTGAGATACTCCGTATGCGCGAGGAACTGAACAACATTCTCATGAAACATACGGGCCAGGGCTTGAAGAAAATCGAAAAAGACACGGATCGCGACATGTTCTTGACGGGGAAGCAAGCTCAAGAGTATGGATTAGTCGACGATGTGATCGCGGCGCGTCCTGACAGTGGGCTCAAGAAATAGCTCGTAGTTTGGCTTGGGGGGTCTATGCCTAAACATGGTGAGCACGGATCGGGTAATCTCGTCTGTTCTTTTTGCGGCAAAAGCCAAGACGAGGTTCGCAAGCTGATCGCCGGTCCGACGGTTTATATTTGCGACGAATGCATCGACCTGTGCAACGATATTATCGCTGAAGAAATCGACCACGATGAGAACCTAAGTTCGTCGTCGAACGTTCCCAAGCCCGCGGAAATCAAACGGGTGCTCGACCAGTATGTGATCGGACAGGAGCGCGCCAAGAAGATCTTGGCGGTCGCCGTGCACAACCACTACAAACGCATCGACAGCCAGATGGTGACTGGGGATGTCGAGCTACAAAAGAGTAACATTCTGCTGCTTGGTCCCACTGGATCCGGCAAAACTCTACTCGCCCAAACTCTTGCCCGCTTGCTGCAGGTTCCCTTTACCATTGCCGACGCCACCAGCCTGACTGAGGCGGGTTATGTCGGCGAGGATGTCGAGAACATTATTCTCAATTTATTGCAGGCGGCCGAGTACGACGTTGAGAAAGCCCAGCGAGGCATCGTCTATATTGACGAGATCGATAAAATTTCGCGCAAGTCGGACAATCCATCGATTACTCGGGATGTGTCTGGCGAAGGGGTGCAACAAGCATTGCTCAAAATCATCGAAGGGACCATGGCGAGCGTGCCGCCGAAGGGCGGACGTAAACATCCCCAGCAGGAATTTTTGCAGGTAGATACCACCAATATTTTGTTTATTTGCGGTGGCGCTTTCGTCGGTCTTGAAGATATCATTCGCAAGCGCACCGGCCGCAAGCGCATGGGCTTTGGCGGACAGTTAGAAGATAGCGAAAAAAATGGCCAACGGGCTTCGGATTTGCTGCACAGCGTTCAGACGGAAGATTTGCTCAAGTTTGGCTTAATTCCTGAGTTCATCGGCCGGTTGCCGGTTATCGCAACTCTCGACGAGTTGGACGATAGCGCCCTGATGCGCATTTTGAAGGAACCCAAGAATGCTTTGACCAAGCAGTATTCCAAGCTTTTTGAAATGGAGTCGGTGCATCTTAAGTTCACTGAGGATGCGTTGCGAGCGATCGCGCGCGAAGCCATGAAACGTAAATCGGGAGCGCGCGGGCTCCGTGCGATCATGGAAAATATAATGTTGGATATCATGTACGACATGCCATCGCAGCCCAATATTAAAGAGGTTGTGATTTCAGAGGATGTTGTTGAAAAGCATGAACCTCCAATCGTCGTATACACCAAGGCTGCAGAGAGCGCTTAGGAGGGAGACCGTATGTTGTTTCGGAACGATAAGAAGGATCCGGAAACCACTGCTGGGGGCACAAGGGTGCCGTTGCTGCCGTTGCGGGATATTATTGTTTTCCCACACATGGTCGTGCCGCTATTTGTCGGGCGCCAACGCTCGATCAAGGCGCTCGAAGAGGCAACTCAAAAGCAGAGTCTGATTTTCTTATCCTCGCAGAAGGACGCTAAAACCAACGAGCCCAGCGAGGACGATATTTACCGAGTTGGTACTCTCGGTTCGGTGGTACAAATGCTCAAGCTTCCCGACGGCACCGTCAAGGTGCTGATCGAAGGAAAAAAGCGCGCCAAAATCGCTGGCTTTACCGCCAACCCGGAGTTTTTTCTGGTTGACGTGGAGGATGCTCAAGAGGTGAATGATCGCACCACGGAGGCGGAGGCGCTGATCCGGGAAGTTCACACCACCTTTGAAAATTACGTCAAATTAAAAAAGAAAATCCCCCCCGAAATGGTCATGTCGGTGTCCTCCATCGACGAGCCGGGGCGGCTTTCCGATACAATTGTTGCCCATCTTGGCATAAAGCTGGAAGACAGGCAGAATTTGCTGGAGACCTTTAATGCCGCGGAGCGGCTGGAGAAGGTTCTCGGCCATATGCGTGCCGAGATCGAAATCCTTGAAGTCGAACGGCGTATCCGTTCGCGCGTCAAGAAGCAGATGGAGCGCTCTCAGAAGGAATACTATCTCAATGAACAGATGCGTGCGATTCAAAAAGAGCTGGGTGAAAAGGATGAGTTTAAGAACGAGATCCAGGAGATCGAAGAAAAGTTAAAGCAGAAAAAGCTTTCCGCCGAAGCCAAAGATAAGGTCGAGAAGGAACTGAAGAAGCTTAAGATGATGTCGCCTATGTCGGCGGAAGCGACGGTGGTCAGGAACTATATCGACTGGATTATCAGTCTGCCGTGGAACGAATTTACTGACGACAAGCTCGATATCAATGAGGCCGAAAAGGTTTTGGACGAGGATCATTTTGGACTGGAAAAGGTGAAAGAGCGTATCCTCGAATATCTCGCCGTACAAAGTTTGGTGGGCAAAATTAAAGGGCCGATCCTTTGTTTGGTTGGACCTCCGGGGGTCGGCAAAACCTCGCTTGGTCGATCGATCGCGCGGGCAACCGGCCGCAAATTTATCCGAGTGTCCCTCGGCGGCGTCCGTGACGAGGCGGAAATCCGTGGTCATCGCCGCACCTACATCGGCGCCCTCCCGGGTAAGATTGTTCAATCGATGAAGAAGGCTGGTTCGAGTAACCCGGTATTTCTAATGGATGAAATCGACAAAATGTCCACCGATTTTCGCGGCGATCCTTCGTCGGCGCTATTGGAAGTGCTCGACCCGGAACAGAATACGGCGTTCAACGATCACTATCTTGATCTCGATTTCGATCTTTCCAAGGTCATGTTTATTACCACCGCCAATTCGCTGGATCGCATTCCGCGGCCGTTGCAAGATCGGATGGAAATTATTCGCATTGCCGGTTATACCGAGTTGGAAAAGGTCAGTATAGCTAAGAAATACTTGATAGAGAAGCAACGGGAAGCGAATGGCTTGACCCCGGAGAACATCGTCTTTACTGACAATGCTTTGATGGGTGTGGTGCGCCATTACACCAAAGAAGCCGGCGTGCGTAGCCTTGAACGAGAAATCGCCGCGGTATGCCGTAAGGTTGCGGTGGAAGTGGTCAAGAAAGACCGCAACTCTCATGTCCAAGTCGGCACGAAGAGCTTGCACAAATTTCTCGGCCCGATCAAATTCCGCTACGGTAAAGCGGATGCGGAAACCAAGGTCGGTGTTACTACCGGCTTGGCTTGGACAGAAATGGGTGGCGAGTTGCTTTCTACTGAAGTGACGGTTATGCCGGGGAAAGGGCAGCTCATTATTACCGGTAAGCTGGGCGACGTTATGCAGGAGTCAGCACAGGCAGCCATGAGTTACGTCCGCTCGCGCGCGACCGCCTTGGGATTGGAAAAGGATTTCTACCAGAAGCTGGATATTCATCTTCACGTACCCGAAGGGGCGATTCCCAAAGATGGTCCCTCCGCTGGTATAACCATGGCTACCTCTTTGGTATCCGCTTTGATAAAAACTCCTGTGCGCAACGATCTGGCCATGACGGGTGAAATCACGTTGCGCGGTACGGTGCTGCCAATTGGTGGTCTTAAAGAAAAGGTATTGGCGGCGCATCGAGCCGGGATCAAGAAAATCCTGATTCCGGCAGATAACGAAAAGGACATAGAGGAGATTCCCGCCAGTGTTCTTAAGGGCTTGGAATTGGAGCTGGTTGCGCATGTCGACGAAGTTCTCAAGAAGGCATTGGTGCTGAACGATCCGGAGACTTTGTTCAGCCACACTCCGGTAGAAATCCAACCGAAAGATGATAACCCGCCCTTCTCTGATAAGGTAGAAGAAGTTCCCGTGAACGAAATTCTTCCACAATAATTAACGGCTATTTGGCGCGGAGGTGCCGGGTTAATTGACACCCGGCACTTCCGCTGTTATAAGTCCACATTGCTAAATATCAGTGGGCTGTTGCCGTTACGATCGTCGACACACCAACGCTACGAGAATTGCCGCGTTATTTTTTATCGCTAGCGTTTTCAGGTGGACGCGCCGTGTGCGCGATAGATTTTTTTCCTGAAGAGCCTGAAGAGCTTGATTAAGCGGTTCAGATTGATTCTAGTAGGGGATGTATGTTCCGGTTAGTTTCGACAAGATGATTGAGGTAGGGGCGGTTAGCTCAGTGGGAGAGCATCGGCCTTACAAGCCGGGGGTCACAGGTTCAAGCCCTGTACCGCCCACCAAGTACGCTTGTTCTGTTTTGAGTATATCGGGGTCGTAGTTCAGTCGGTTAGAACGCCGGCCTGTCACGCCGGAGGTCGCGAGTTCGAGTCTCGTCGGCCCCGCCATTTTTACAAGTTCAATTGAGCTTGGAGTTAACTGGAGTGTGTGCCATGACTAAGGAAGAAGCGCTAACGCAACGTCAGTGGTATGTGATCGACGCTCAAGGAAAGATCCTTGGGCGGATGGCCACTGAAATTGCCAAGGTTTTGCGCGGCAAACACAAGCCGGTTTTTACCCCCAACCAGGATGCTGGCGACTTTGTAATAGTCGTAAACGCGAAGGGGATCAAACTGACCGGGGCTAAGCTGGAGCAAAAGATTTACTACCGGCACACGGATTATCCCGGAGGCATCCGCCAACGGACCGCTGCGGAAATGCTTGAAGAGAAGCCCGAAGAGTTGGTCCGGTTAGCAGTTAAGGGCATGCTACCTAAAAACCGTTTGAGTCGCCATTTGGCCACGAAGCTGAAAATTTACGCCGGGCCGGAGCATCCACACGCGGCACAAATGCCGCAACCCTTGGCAGTCGAAGCATAGGAGAATTAGATCGATGGCAGATAAAACGATCGTGGCAACAGGGCGACGCAAGACTTCGGTTGCCCGGGTCTTTCTTAAACCCGGAAAAGGTAGCCTAAGAATCAACAATCGCACTTTGCAAGATTATTTCGGGCGTGAAACCGCACGGATGATTGTCTTGCAACCTTTTCAGGTTACGCAAACCGCCGGCAATTTCGATATTGAAGTGAATGTTGATGGCGGCGGCAACTCCGGTCAAGCTGGAGCGATCCGCCACGGCATTACCCGCGCCCTGATGGAATTCAATCCCGACCTTCGTCCCTCCCTCAAAAAAGCCGGCTTTGTCACCCGCGACCCGCGCGCAGTGGAACGTAAGAAATATGGCCGTCATAAAGCTCGCAAACGGCCGCAATATTCAAAACGTTAAACTTACAAATCGATTGTTTGTAT
>JBGTCC010000484.1:0-2747 GCA_041749055.1 Thermodesulfobacteriota bacterium
ATGGAGCGCGGCGATGACATAGACGCTGCTGCCCACCGGAAAAAGCTGGACATCTTTGGCGCCAAGGCCGATCTTCTTCAAAGATACCAGGGTGGCATAACCGCCAGGGGTTGCCGGTCTGTCGGTGCCGACAATTTTGCCGCGCAGCGCCTCGGCGTTGGTGATGCCGGGCCGGCCGTAAAAATTCCAAATCATGGTATTGAGCAGGCCACAGATGAACACCAGATCATGGCCGCGCAGCGCCGCCGTCAGCACCGGCGCGGCGGACATCTGCACGGCGTCGAGTTCGTTGGCGAGCAGCGCCGGCACCGCCACGCTAGCGGTCATCGACAAGATCTCGACATCGAGTCCTTCTTTAGCGATGGCGCCGGTTTCCTTGGCCATCCAGAGCGGCGCCATGGTTACGGAACTGCTCAAGTAGGTGATGCGCAGAGGGCGGGGCGTCGCCGCTGCCGCGTCTATCGGCCAGGTCGCGCCAATCATTGCGGCGCAAACCATCAGGTGGATAGGCCAGCAGTTTGTTAAAGGTGACGATCGGATGGTTCTGCGAATATCTAGCAGCGAACCGAAAGCCGCGAAATTTTTTCCAATGTTCATGCTTTGCTCCGCGCCGTCGTCGGATCATCGCGTCTTTGAAAAACCGCACGTCCACCATCTCTTCTTTGGCGCAGGTCTACTACAGCTGGTTCGCATCGCGCAATCGGAAAATTCCGCTGAAGAAGGCAGTGTATGGCAAGGCCGAAGGCATAAAACAAAGGAATTATCTTGCCAAGGCGCAAAGCGCGCAAAGTCCGGAGAGGAGCGATTATTTTATGCCGGCGGCCTGAAGATACTTGAGTTCGACGAAGCGCTCGGCAGTGGGCAAGGGCTGTTTCAACAAGCCGGCTTCAGCCATGAAGGCGATCACTTGGCCAAGGCCATTGACGTTGATCTCGCCTTGCATCGGCAGGACACGGCGCTCCGGTTCGAAAAATAGCGCGAGAGTTTGCTGCGCGATGTCGGCGGCGGTGTCGGTGCTTTCGACGATGGTTTTAACCACTGCCTTTCGGTTTGCCGGGTCACGGATAAACTTGAACGTGGCACTGAGGCCGCGGATGTAGCGCACCACGGCGTCGCGATTTTTTTCCGCCCAGGAGCGGCGCACGGCCGTCACGGTGTAGAGAAAGTCGGGCACGGCGTCGTTGGAAATTCCCAGGACGCGGTATCCTTCTTTCTCGGCGATCAAGTCTTGCGGCTGGCCGAGCGGCACGGCATCGCATTCGCCGCGTTTGAGACAGTTCCAGCGCGTCGGCGTGCCTTCGATGATTTTGACACGAAAGTCGCCGCTGCTCACTCCATGCAGCGCCAGCAATCTGCGTGTCGAGATTGAAATCGTCCCAGCTTCGTCGGCCAGGCCGATCAATTTGCCTTTGAGATCGGCAAAGTTTTTGATTTCCGGTTTGACCACAAGGCTGTAGATCGGATTGGTGAACTCGGCGGCGACGGCGACCGCGTCGGAGCCATTGAGCGCGGCGCGAATCAAAAACGGCACGGCGACATGGCTGATGTCGACGGTATCGTCGTGCAGCGCATCGATCATCTTGTCCGAACCGCCGGGAATCGGAATGATGGTTTTAAAATCTAAACCTGCGCGGCGAAAGAAACCTTGCCGTTCGCCGACGAAGATCGGCAGGCCAAAGATGCTTTTGGCCGCGGAAATCGCTTGGCCGTAGCGCAGCGGGATGGACTGGGCCGAAATTGCCGAGGGAACACTCAATATTAAAGTCAGGATCAGTAAGACGATTACCCTATACTGCCAATGGTGGCGAACCGGAATTCCCGCTTTCGCGGGGATGACGGATAGGGATAGCGACATGACAAAAAACTAGCGCGGGTCGCCGGAGTCCAGTGAGGCTACTTCGCTTTTACCTGCTGCATGGTGCATTCGATCTCGACGGCGGTGGGCGGGGTCTTGGACAGGCGCGTTTTGAGCAGGGTTCTGGTTTGTTTGTAGCCGTCTTTGGCGCAGGAGATGGTCACGTTGGTGGGTGAAATGTCTTTGCCGAAGCCGGGGATGCGATAGGCGCCGGCGGCGTTGGTGCGCGCGACGATGGACGGCTTGCCTTTAATATCGGCGGTGACTTTGGCGTCGCGGATGGATTTGCCGCCGCCGTCTTTGACGAAGCCAAAATAGTTCGGTCCGTCGTCATGGTGGTGATCGTCGGGACCGGCTTCACCGCCGGCCCAGGCCGCGCTGGAAAGAGCCAAAAGTACATATGCGAACAGAGTGGCGGCAAGGTTGGCGCGGGCGGTAGGTGATTTCATAAACATCCTCGTTTCAATCGGCAATCCCCGTAGCTTTCATCGCAAGAAAAAACTCCTGAGTAAGTAAGCGAAATTTATCATGACGAGGGACGGGATCAACCACGACCACAGCGGCCCGATGCGCTCGGTGACAGCGCCGGGCAGCCAGGACGCAAGCGCGGCGATGCCAAAGGCGCTGATGGCGGCGGTGACGAGCCAGCCGTACCAGTACATGGCTGGACCGTCTTTGGGTTTCTCGACCCACAGCCCGAACTCTTCGAGTGCCGGGTGATAGGTGAACAGCGCCCAGTTGTTTTCCACCGCGAGCAAGTAAACCACTGCGAAGGCGACGGCGAAAACGATGGCGAAGGTCGGTGTCGATCGCACGGCGCTCATACCTCGAAGCCTCGGATGTTGTTGAGCACATGGCCGACAAGGAAGCCCCACCAGACGATGAACGCCAG
>JBGTCC010000485.1:0-1978 GCA_041749055.1 Thermodesulfobacteriota bacterium
AGCCTGCCTGTTTGACCAGCTGGCGCGCCTTCTCGATGTTGAATTCGTACTTCGGTTTTAACTTCGCATCGAAACCATATTGGCCCTGGCCGATGGGTCCATCCAACCGCGTCGCCTGTCCTCTTAACAGCGTAGCTATGATGGTGTCCCGATCGATGGCGTAAGCAACCGCCTGGCGCATGAGTTTGTTGTCCCAGGGCTTGGCCTTGGGACTCATCGCCAAAAACATGATCTCCATAGAGTCCACCGAAACTAACCGGATGTTGGGATTGGCTTCGATCCGTTCGCGCAGATGGGGCGGGACGAACTGGGCGATTTGGATCTCGCCGTTGAGCAGCGCGGTCATGCGCTGCTCGGGCTCGCGCATGACGCGGTAAATCAGTTCATCGGGCGCCTGAGGAATTTTCTTTGCGTCCGGATGCTCAGGATTCTTGGCAATCACAAAGTGTTGTCCCGGAATCAGTTCTTTGAACTTGTAGGGTCCGGCGCCGATGGGAAACTTGCGGTCGCCGACTTCGGGGCCATACTTGTCATAGACGGCCTTGCTGGTGATGGAAAATTTATCCGAAATATATTCCAGCAACGGCGCCGTTGGCTCTTTGGTGGTGAATTGCACCGTCGTGGGATTGATCGCCTCCGCGCTGGCGATGGGCGAAACGTTTTGCATCTGTTTACTTTGCGGGTCGGTGCTGACGCGCTTATAAGAGTGCACGACGTCGGCCGCGGTCATCGCCGTGCCGTCGTGGAAGCGCAAGTTTTTCCGCAAGTAAAATATCCATGTGTTGGGATTTTTGACTTCCCAGCGCTCGGCTAACAGGCCGACGTAATCGGCTTTTTCAAAATCATAGCCGACCAGGCAACCGTTGACCTGGCACCAGATCGTATTGAGCAGCGCCACGCTGTCGCCGTAGGGATGAAAGGTCTCCATGGTTTCCGTCACCCCGACGGTCACGCGCGTCTGCGCAGCCGCAGGTTGCAGCCGGCTGACAACGGCTAGAAAAAGGAGAATGACTGCTAGGCGGATCTCCCTATGAGTTTGCCCAATCATGGAAACCTCCGTTGGACGCTCGTGACTTGTTAATTCGCCTCATCGCTCGACTACGATTGAGTCGAGCATCGACAGCCGACTATGACAACAGTCGTTACCATACTGAAATAAGCGGCGGGCTGACAAGAGCGAAAAGCTGAGCGATCCGTGGAATATGCTATCCCTGGCATAGGTTATTGACGGTTCGAAGCGCCTCGTGGTAGTCGTCCAACGAATGTGTAGCGTTGATAAAGGACGCCGCGCGTCAACCAATCCGAAATCCTTAGCGTTCGTCGGCGGAAGTCGAATGTAAATGTATATTAACCTGCGATCTGTATCATTGGTATTGTTTCTGTTATTCGGGATGTCCACCGATTCGAGCCGAGCCGAAAACTTGAGATTCGGTTACGGTGCTTTCTCTTTGGGCTATGCAGTGATCTGGATCACCAAGGAAGGACGGTTGTTTGAGAAGAACGGTCTGGAGGTGGATATCCCACCTTGGAAGGGCTCAAGAATATCATCAGCGAGTTGAGTTCAAAGGTTCCCGCGGCTAGGACCGCAGAGCCAAAAGATTTTGTTGACGTGAGGGTTTTGGAAGAGTTAGATCGCTCCGGATACATCGACTCGCTTTACCGTTGAATTAAATAGTTGTCGTCGCAAGTTGGACTGCCGATGGCTGCGACTACGACCCGTTTGTTCTCGCTGCGGTGACGCTCCCAGAACTATCGGGCATTTCGCTACATTTGTTCGATCTTAACGGCGCACGTGAAGCTGTTGACACCCCGTCATCGTATCACCTACTGTCCGAGCTAGTTTGATCGCAAAGGAGACTCAACCATGTGGAAGGGAATGAAGGTCATCGATGCCGATGCCCATATGCATGAACCCGAATATCTTTGGGATCGATATGTCGAACCGAAGTTCCGTGATCGCGTTCCAAAGGTCGCTTTC
>JBGTCC010000486.1:0-15814 GCA_041749055.1 Thermodesulfobacteriota bacterium
CCAAAGCTTCTGGCGGCAGTGAGCAGGTTGGCCGGAGTGGTTTTGACACCGTCACGGGTGTTGATCAGCAGCGGAAACACCGCGCCCAGAAAGATGATGCCGACCTTCGACAAGATGCCGATGCCCAGCCAGATGATGACCAGTGGTAACAAGGCAACGCGCGGTGTGGCATTCATGGCGTTGACAAAGGGATCGCAAACGTAGGCGAAGCGCTTGTACCAGCCGATGGCGATGCCGAAGGGGATCGCAAAAATAACCGACAGGATGTAGCCCCAGAAGAACTCAATGCCGCTGATATAGAGATCGTTGTAAATCTCACCCGAGGCAAACATTTGCCAGGCCGCCTTTCCCACCAGCGACGGGGCACTCATGAACATCGGGTTAATTATTCCCGCCCAGTTGCCGATGGTTTCCCAAGTCAACAGAAAAAGCACCACCGCGGTAGTACCGAGGATCTTTTTTTCCTGGTTGAGATAAAACTTGTACGCCGACGATGCTTCGGCGACGCGTATATCCATTAACTGTTCTTCTTGTTGAGCCATACAGGTCTCCTCCAAATGAGTTTGTATTAACCTTCGGTTACAACCGCTTAACCTGCGCACCAGTACCAAAAGGACCCGTGGTTGTCAACTCATATGTTGGTTCTGGTTTGGTTAATATTTCTCGTGAGAATCTGCCGGCGATTTTGGTCGAGGATTTCGGTGTCACCTTGACAATTGTTAACCTATTAAATACTTTGATTCAAACTAATCCCACCAGGACCAGGAGATAGCATGAAACTCCTCTTCATTACGCCACCTATGGGCAATTGGGCGCCGTGGGGCGACCGTCATTTGGCCGTCAATTCGTTGCATGCCCAGGTTGCCGCGTTCATCCGCGAGAAAAACGCCGCGGACGTGGCGGTCCTCGACTGTCGCGCCTTAGGTTTGAACGACGATCAGATGATCAACGAGGTAAAGCGGCAGCGCCCCGATGCGGTGTTCTTTGGCGCCATGATCGCCGCGGCGGGCGGCGCCGCGACACTCAACCGCTTCCATGCGGCGATGCAAAAGATCAAGGAAATCGCACCGCAAACGAACACCATCGGCGGCGGTTTGATGTACACCGCGGTGCCGCAGAAGATTATGACCGATAATCCGCAGCTCGACTTCGCGATTGTCGGCGTGTTTGCCGACAATGAACATGCGGTATTTGAGTTGCTGGAGGAACTGAAAAAACCTGCGCCCGATTTCAGCGCCATCAAGGGCTTGGCCTACCGCAAGAATGGCGAGGTCATGCTGACCCCGCCGCGGCCAGTGATCGCCAATCTTGATGAACTTCCCCTGCCAGCCTACGATTTGTTTCCGATGGACAAGTATTATGGCTATTCGGTGATACCCAACTACAACGAATCGGTGACCTCTCGGGGATGCGAGGGGGCTTGTCATTTTTGTTATGAGTGGTGGTTAGTAGACCCGCGTAATCCGCGGGATTTCAGCTCGCACCGCACTAAAGGCGGCAAGCGAGTCGCCGATGAAATGGAACTGCTCAACAAGACCTACGGCGTCAAAGCGCTGACCTTCATGGACGACGACTTCAACTCCGACCGGCAGAAGATGGTCGACTTGGTCGAAGCCCTGGAGGAAAAAAAGCTAGACATGAGCTGGTTCATGCTCAGCCGTGCGCAGAACTTGATTCGTGATATGGATCTGGTGCCGCGGCTGCGCAAAGTCGGCTTGTATCAAGTGTTGGTCGGCATCGACGGCGGCACCGACGAGGAGATCGCCGAAGCGCGCAAGGGACCGATGAAAGTCGGCGTCAAAGAGTTGAAAGAGCTGATTCAGTTTCTGCGCAAAAACGACATTTCCACGATTTCCACCTATCTCAATGGTTTTTGGGAAGACGATGAAGCGAAGATCCGCCAGCGTGCCAAGGCGGTCGATGAGATCGATCCTGACATCGTCATGATCCAGGTGCTCAACCCAATCCCCGGCTCGCCGATCTACAAAGCAGCGGTGAAGAACAACATCATCGAAGTCGATAATCTCAGTCTCTATGATCTGGAACATAGCGTCATGCCGACCAAGCATCTGTCCCGCCAGCAGCTGGGCGAGCTCACCGGTTGGGCGTTTCAATCCTTTTACAGCAAGCCGGGCCGCATCGAGCGAATTCTCAACGGCTATACTTCGCCTTTGGTCAGAATGAAGTTCGAATCTTTCAAGAGCAATGCCGCCAAGTACGAAAAGAACGCCGCGCAAGGCGAGGCGGCGATTTAGTTCTTGGCCTAGTCATGGCAGAACCGAAACAACTCCCGACGCTGCGCGGTAAAGTCGCTTTGGTGACTGGCGCTAGCCGTGGCATTGGCGCGGCAGCCGCGATTCGCCTAGCCCAAGGCGGCGCCTCAGTGGTGGTCAACTACAATCAAAACCAGGAGGCGGCGCAAAAGGTTCTTGGCCAGGTGGAAGCCGCCGGCGCCCGCGGCATGATCTTTCAGGCCGATGTCACGCAGCGGGCTCAGATCGATTCGATGGTCCAGGCGGCTAAGGCCAAGCTCGGCGCCATCGACATGCTGGTTAACAACGCCTACTTCCCATTTCAGGTGAGCCCGCTTCATGAAATTACCTGGGAGAAATTTCATCAGGCCATTGACCATGAACTGTCTGCGTTTTATCACTGCGTGCAAGCTTGTTTGCCGGACATGAAAGAAAAGAAAGCCGGTAAGATTATCGTCGTCAGCACCCGTTTAGCGCAGCAACCGCTGCCGCGCATGGGCGCCTACGCGGCGGCCAAGTCGGCGCTGGAATCGATGGCTAACACGATGGCTATCGAGCTCGGTCCCCTAGGGGTGGCCGTAAATGTCGTAACGCCCGCGTTCACGCTGACCGATGCCTCATTGATCATGCCCGAAGCGTTCCGTGAAAGGGTGAAAGAAACCCGGCCACTTAAGAAACATCTCTATCCAGATGATGTCGCTGGCGCCATCGCCTTCCTCGCCGGCGACGAGGCGAGCATGCTGACGGGTAGCCATATTTTAATTACCGGTGGAAGCCATCTGCAACTATGATTAATTAATGGATAATTGAGAATTGATAATGCCGGAATCCGATCTCTCTTATTAATCAAACAATCGCCGTTTACATTCGTCGAATTCTAACATCCTCCATTCTCCATTTTCAATTATCCATTGCATTCCCATGCTTTCCCTCGACGAGATCATCGCCAAGCTGACCGACATCGTCGGCGCGCGGCGGATTTCGACTAACCCGATAGACAAGATCAACTATCAACATACTCTGGCTTACGGCGCCTATCGGGCGTTGCCGGACGTGATCGTGCGTATCGAGTCCGACGCCCAGGGCAATCACAAGGTTGCCGACATTTTGAAATTCGCCAACGAGCATAAAATTCCCATCGTCGCCAAAGGCGGCGTCGGTATGGGCATCAGCTCGCCGCTCAAGGGCGGCGTCTTGCTCGACATGCTCGGCATGGACAAGATTCTCGACGTAAATTCGACGATGCAATATGTGATCGCTGAGGGCGGTGCCAGCGTTTACGGTATTCATCACGCGCTGCGCCAGCATGGTTTGATGCTGCCCAACTTCGGCACCTACGGACCCGCAGTGGTCATCGGCGCGATGATCAACAAAGGCGGTATCGGCTACGGCATGACGCGCTACGGCTGGATCGCCGACATGGTGCTCGGCTTGGAAGTCATTCTCGCCAACGGCGAAACCATTCGGTTGGGCGCGCTGGCCAATCAAGGCACGACATTCGGGCCATTTCAGAAATGGATTCACTTGCCGGATTTGCTCGGTTTGTTCACCCTCGCCGCCGGCTCCATGGGGATTATCAGCAAAGTTTGTTTACGCGCTATTCAATGCCAGCGCGAGTGGCTGCACGATTACTGCTATGTGTTTCGCCGCGATCAACTGCAGCAGGTTCAGGATTGCCTAGTTGAATTAGTCCGAGGCGAAGTTGTCTACGACATCCATTTCACCGACCGTTGGCAGTACCACTGGCCGATGGCAGAGGGTCTGTACGACAAAAACAAGATTCCCGACGACGGTTGGTTTTTTCTAAAAACAGTTCTGCTGGCGCGCGACCAAGAGGAGCTGGCGTTCAAAGAGAAGCGCATGCGGCGGGTTTATGAAACCGCCGGCGGCGTCGACGTGCCGGAGATCGCCGACAAAGCGATGGGGGCGAAGGCGCAGGAGCTGGGTCTGCATGGCTGGCCCGACTGGCATATCATGGGACCGGACGGTTGGTGTGGTACGGTGGTGCGCCACACGGGCATGTTTGCAGTAACCTCGAAGATGTATCCGCTGCGATTCCTCAAAGAAATGTACGATCTCGACGAAGCGGCCAAGCGCGAGTGCGGCATTTGGGACGCCGCACACTCGCCGCAACATGATAGTTACGTCACCCGCGATTTCGCCATCAAAGAAGAGTATTTCACTTTCTATAATCCCTACGACGACGAAGATGTCGGCAGACTGCGCAAATGGATGGGCATGGTGGCGCAGTTCAGCAACGAACGGGGCGTGGTCTGGACGGCGCCGACTCTGAGTACCAAGGGGCCGGTGCCGTACAACCGGCTGGGCAACCTTTACGATGTTGTCAAAGAGATCAAACAATTGGTCGATCCCAATAATATTCTGAATCCAGGCGCGTTATTCTAACGCGGTCCAAGATTCTCGAAGGCAAGCGTTCAAAGGTGCAATGTCAGAAAAGGGCTTCGGACAATCGATCATAATAGGAACTAGAATAAGGAGAGCACTATGGGACTGGGCAGACAGGATTTTTCCGGCCGGAAGCTTTCGCCGCAGGAAGCCGATGCGGTCATCGCGGACTTAAAGAAATATTTACTTGATATAGCCGATCGCTGGCTGATCAAAGGGCGTTTTCACACCGACATGGGCAACGGCACGCTGCCCATGGAAGCGATCAAAATATTTTGGCAGAACTGGCATGGCTTTGTCGCCGAGATCAATAATTTCCACGGTGTTGCTTACCAGCGCCACCTGCCGTTTTTCAAGCGCCACCCGGAGCTGCAAAAGCATTTCGCCGCTCACGTCGCCGATGAGATGATTCATCCCAAGCCGCCGGGCCATATTCAGATCGTCCTCGAACAGGGGCGCAACTTTGGACTCACCGACGATGAAATGGTCGAGTACGAGATGCTCGCCGAGTGCCGCGCGTTCTTGGAATACTATCGCGGCGTGCTTTACGAGGGTACCATGGTCGAGTGGTGGGCGTCGTTTTGCGTCGAGGAAGCCGTCGGTCATTGGGCGCGCTTCTTCGGTACGACGCTGCGCAAGGTTTATAATTTCCCCGAAGAAAATATCGTCTACTTTCGTGTCCACGCCAAGGCCGATTTGGAAGAACATGACGGCATCATGGCGCATGCCGATCTTGACTGGATGGTTTTGAAGAACATGCTCATCGAAGGCAAGGCCGAGACCCGTCCTGGCTTCAACCTGGAGTATTGCATGCGCATGGGCACGTCGTACTTCGCCTGGTTCTTCGAGGGTGTGTATCAGCAGATTAAAAAGGAAGGGCTGTACAAAGAATAAACATGGCCGAGTCCAATCAAGAGGAAATTTCACCCCGTCCGTTGATGCGCCTGCTCGGCGATTTTGCCAACAGCCAAATCTTGGACGCCGCCCTGGAGTACGATTTTTTCACGCTGATCAGCAAAGGTTTCGACAGCGCCGAAGCGGTGGCACGCGAAGCCGGCACGGACCCGCGCGCCACGCGCATCGTGCTCGACAGCTTGCCGGCGTTGTCGTTGATCGCAAAACGCGACGGTAAGTATTTTCTCACACCATCGGCGCAGGCTTTTCTGGTCAAGGGCAAGCCTTCCTATTGCGGGGATTTCCGTCATGTCGCCTTGGCGTTGTGGGATGGCATGGCCCATCTCAAGGCATCGCTCAAAACCGGCAAGCCTCTCAGCCGCATGGATACCCACGCCGAGCTGCAAGTTTGGGAAAAACTCGTGCTCGGTATCATCGTCATCGCCGAGCCGGCGGCCAAAGCGCTGTGCGATATTCTAAAAATCGGCATTGAGCGCAAAGGTTTGCGCGTGCTCGATGTGGCCGGCGGTTCGAGCATCTTCGGCATGACCATCGTCACGCGCGATCCGACGGCCGAGGTCACGCAACTCGACTGGCCCAACGTCAACGCGGTGGCAAAGAAAGCTAACAAAGAGCGCGGCCTGGAGGGCAAGATTCGCTTCGTCGACGGCGAACATCATACAGCCAATATCGAAGAAAATTACTACGATCTGGTTCTTGCCAGCAACTTCTGCCGCTTCGAATCGCCCAAAGGCAATCAGGAATTATTTGCCAAAGCTTTTTCGGCCTTGAAGCCGGGTGGAATCTTCGTCGTCAACGACTTCGTGCCCAACGAAGAGCGCACGGAACCTACTTTCGCGTTGCGTTTTTCGGTTTACACACTGACACACACGCCGGAAGGCGAGTGCTGGACGCTGTCGCAATATTCCGAATGGATGAAGAGGGCGGGATTTACGACGATTGAAACCCACGGCGATATTGCCAAGACCCTGCCGGGGACGACGCTGATCTTGGCGAGGAAGAATAAACAAATTTAGCCGATCTCTTCGGCTACGCTCCGGAATTGCCATTCAATGTTTGCAAAAAAAGATAAGGGAAGGCGAATTTTCGAACGCGCCAGGCGGAAAGGAATGTCCGTTTTGCTTTGTCGGCGCGACGATGGAGAATTTCTAAACTAATTTTTTCCCTCCGCTTTCCCAGCGGGTGAGGCCTTTGCCTTGCTCTTTGCGGCTGGCCATGATGCGGCGCCATTTTTCTTCGTCGTCGAGTAGTTCTGCTTTTTGATGGGCCGCGTGGGCGGTGATTTGCAGGCGATTGTTATCCGGGTCGAAGAGATAAATGCTGCGCTCGCCTTCGGGTCGCAAGCCATCGTCGGCGCGCTTGTCGCCTTGGCTATTGCCGCCGTGGCGTTCGACTAAGGAGACCATGGAGTCGAAATCTGCTAACGGCACGTCCATCGCCATGTGACAGCCGCGACCGTGTTTTTTACTGCGTTCGGACAATTCACCGACTTCTACTAATGCGATCATTTGGCCGTTTCGCGTCGGCATCATGGTTTCTTCGCCGCATCGGATGGGCGCGCGTGCGCCGAGCACTTCGGCGTAAAAAGTTAGAGCCTTTTTCATGTTGCGCGTCTCGAAGACCGCATGGCTAATACATTCCGTCCGCGGTTCGACCCGGCGGACGCAAAACTCTAGATGATTACCATCGGGATCGTCGAAATAAATCGATCGGGAGAGCGGCGCGTCGGCTGCATGATCGACGGGACCTTTGAACGGGTACTTGGCCAAGCGCAAATTGTTTTCAACTTGGGCGAAACGTTCGCTGCTGACGCCGACGCCGATTCTAGGTGCCCCGCTCGGCGCAGTGCCGGCGCTGACGCCAGGTAAATGTAGGCCGATGATATTGTCGCCGGCGAGCACGTAGGTTTGGCGCGGGCTGCCGTCGGGATTACGTCTGGTGGCTTTGAATTTAAGCCCAAGAGTCTCAACGTAGAACGCCTGGTTCAATTCCAGATCGCGCACCGGGATCGCGATGTGATCGATGGTTTCGACGCCGTAACGAATTTCTGCAACCATTCAATTCCCTCCAACCCTTGATCCTGCCACCAATGGTAACCGTATCTAAAATCGCGGCGCAGCGTCAACGGACCCAGCGAATGACTTTTTTACCTAATTTCGGGAAAAGTAAACTGTCTTTTGCCCAGCCGCCTTGCGCCAGTTTTCTCAATGACCACGGTGTCGCCGCAGCGGATCGAGTCGGGCGCGTCGCCCGGCATGGCGCCGGGCTTAAGGACGAAAACGTTGCCTTCGAGCAGCGGCAGATCGAGATGTTGGGTGTAGGTAGCGCTGGTGTGCATATCGCCGGCGACCTCGCCGGTGATTTGCGGCCGGTCTTCGCCGATGCCGCGGCCATGCAGCAGCATGCCTTTGGGAATGAAGCCGGCTTCACGAACAAGTTTCTGATAGAACTCGATCACGGCGCGATAAGAGACGCCGGGCTTCATAAACTTCACCAGTTCGTTGAAGACGTTTACGCTGGTATCGAAGGCGCCTTTCAGTTCTTTGGGAATCTTGCCGAGACAAGCGGCCTGCACGGTCTGGGAAATATAGCCGCCGTATTTCGCTTCGAGTTCCGTGTTGATAAAGTCGCCGGCTTGTAGCGGCCGATGGGGCGCGATGCGGCAGGCCCAAGGTACGCCGGCGCCGGCGCCCCAGTGGGTCATCGATGGATAATCGCCGCCATTCGATATGATCGTCTGCCAGATGGTCGCGACCATTTCGTTCTCCATCACGCCGGGGCGCGCTTTGGCGAGGATCGCCGCGACGACTTTGTCGAGGATCTCGGCGGCGCGCTCCATCCAAGCGATCTCTTCGACGCCTTTGATCGAGCGCGCGTCCTGCAGCAACTCGGTGGCGTTTTCAAACTTTGCCTCGGGAAACGCGCGGCGCACGGCGTCGAGCATGCCGCCGACGACTGTGCCTTCCGGCGCGCGCAACAGCCCGCTCAGGCCGCTAACGCCGATGCGCCCTTGGTCCAAATGCAACTCCTTCATGCGCGCGATCATCGGCGGGCTCCATTCGCGTCGTGACGGGCGAATGTCGGCGACCCAGTCCTGGGCGATGCGCCACCATGCGATTTCGTTGCTGCCGCGGACAAAAGCGGTCGGCTCGCCCGCCAGCGGAAAGACCATGGCCACTTCGGTTTGGTGGCCGCCGATATGCGTGAGATAGCGAATGTCCGCTTGGAACTGATCCCAGTGGCTCTGGTTGGGAAATCCAATGATGGCATCGAGATGCTCCCTAGCCATCAGTTCGCGTGCACGCGCCCAGCGCCGCTCACGTTCCACCGCGCTGAATTTTCCTAGGCCAAAGCCTCTTTCACCGCTGTTTATCATGCCTCTCGTGCTCACTTTCTTTCGATAATTCGTTATCTTATAGGACGCGGCAGCCATGAATCAATGATTTGCCTAGCTTTGACCCAAGCTAGGTGCTAGAGTCCGGCCGTGCCGATGAAACGCCAAGCTGCCGATTGCGCCGTGCAAGTTCGCCGCATCTAAAATCCCGCTCACGGGATATCCTATGCAATATCTGGCCATCTGCGAGGACGATCTGTTATTTCAGTTTATGCGCAATGTCGCCACCGAGCAGGGCGACGTGCGCTATCTTGTGCCTGATGCAAATATCGCCCAGCGTATTAAACGGCAACGGGGTAAGGTCTGGCATGGCGCTCTGCTCAACGAAGAGACCTACAAGAAAATCAAGCTGCACCATGTCGATCAGGCGGTGGTTTTTGTCCGTGACGCTGAGGCACAAGATCGGGTGTGCCGCTTGTTGCGTGCCCTCGACAAAAACATCCCGATCGTTTCGTTGACCTCGGAAAAAAACGGCAAGAAGACTTCGAAAGAACCCGACGATCCGCTGTTGCGCCACTTGCAGCTCGCCGATATTTTCGCCCAATTTTGCGCAACTCAACTGCTCGACACTCTCAATATCAAGAAAGTCGAGCGCATCCGCTCGTTGTTCGACGAAGGCAAGAAGATCCACATCCTGTTGCAACATGATCCCGATCCCGACGCCATCGGCAGCGCTTTGGCGCTGCGCGAGTTGCTCGGGCGCAACCGTACGACCACGCCGATCGTGACGTTCGGCTCGATCACCCGCCCGGAGAATTTGGCGATGATTGATCTGTTGGAAATTCAAATCGATCACATCACCCCCGATGACTTACACAAAGACGGCGCAAGCCTAGCCATGGTCGACGTCCAGCCGCCTTACTTTGAGCAGACCCTCGGACGGGTCGACCTGGTCGTCGACCACCATCCGAAGCGGAGCAACTTCAAGGCGCGCTTCGCCGACTTGCGCACCGCCTACGGCTCGACGGCGACGATCTTCACAGAATATCTACGTGCCGCCGGCATGGAGCCGTCGCAGCGTTTAGCCACCGCGATGCTCTACGGCATCAAGACCGATACGCTGTTTCTCGAGCGTGGCAGCAATCTCGCCGACTTGAGCGCCTTCAACTACCTTTACCCGATCGCCAACAAGGCGATCATCGCGCGCATCGAGAGACCAGCCTTGCCGCGGGAGGATCTTGAAGCGATGGGACGGGCGTTGAGCCACCTGCAAGTCGACAACGCCGTCGCGGTGATCCACTTGGGCGAAGTCAACCGCGAAGACGTGATTCCGCAGATGGCGGAGTTTTGCATGCAAATCGAAGGCGTTGACTGGAGCGTGGTATCGGGTTTGGTAAAAGATCGCGTGGTCATCTCGGTGCGCAACGTCGGCTACGTGAAAAGCGCCGGCGAGATCATGAAAAAACTTTACGACGATATCGGCAGCGCCGGCGGCCACCGTGCCATGGCCAAAGCCGTGGTTCCCCTCGACCGTTTCAAAGAGCGTTTTGGCGAAGTCAGCGAGAAAGTCATTCGCGAAGCGATGCTGCCGCTGATCGTCGATAAAGATGAGATCGAGCCGGCGTTGCGCTGAGGCGAGCAGACTTGGCGGGATGGGTTTTTCGCAACCCCAATACTCCATTACTCCTCTTCATGTCGTTCCCAATCTCCAATTGACAATCCAACCCATGCCGCGATAGGTTCGATCCACCTGAAAAACCTGTTTCGGGAGGGCGCCATGGAATGCATTAATCTGGGTCAGAAGATCGACGCAGCGCGGGTCGGGAAGATTAAAAATAACCATTTTTTTGGCACGGAGAATTTTCGCTCGTGGATGCTTTACTTCGAGCCGGGCGAGGACACGCCGATGCATTTTCACCAGAACCCGGAGACGTTTCTGGTGGTGCAGGGGGAGTGCTCGATTAGAGATATCAAAGGCGGCGAGCGGGTGGCGAAGAAAGATGACATCGTCTTTTTCCCGGCCAAAGAATATTATCAATTAATTAATAAGGGAACCGAACCGCTGGTGCTGTTCGGAAATCGCTCCGAACCGTTCGGCGTTGGCATCACCCGAGCCGAAGCCGCTAAATAAATCTCTACGTTCATAAACTTTTCCTAGGAGGAATCGATGCCCAAACTGCGTCATCTGGCGATTAAAACGGAAGATACCGGCAAGCTTGCAACTTTTTACATGGACGTTTTCGAGATGCAGGTTTTGCACAAAGACAAACAAGAAGGCGGCGCGGTTTACTTGACCGATGGCTATTTCAATCTCGCGATCCTGCCGAACAACGAACAGCAGTCGCCCAACGGGCTGTATCATTTCGGTTTCGAAGTGGAGAACGGCGAGAAGATCGTCGAGCGCTTGAAAAAGATCAATCCCAACAAGATGCCGAAACAGCGCCCCAATGGCCGGCCCTATGCCGAGACACGCACTTCGGATATCGACGGCAACTATTTCGATATTTCCGAGCATGGCTTTCAAATCGTCCAACCGGTGGGCGGCAAGGAAGAGAATTAACTGTTTCCCAGAATTTTCAAGGCAAGGAGGACAATATGCCTAAGATCAAACATTTGGCCATTCGTACCGAAGATACCGGCAAGCTCGCGACCTTTTACATGGACGTCTTCGAGATGCAGATGCTGCATAAGGATAAGAACGAAGGTGGCGCGATTTTTCTCACCGATGGTTATTTCAATCTCGCGATTCTGCCCAATCATGAACAGAACGCGCCCAACGGCCTGTACCATTTCGGTTTCGAAGTGGAGAGCGGCGAGAAGATCGTCGACCGAATGAAAAAGGTCAACCCCAACAAGCTGCCGAAAGGTCGCCCCAACGGCCGGCCCTACGCCGAGACCCGTGGCTCGGATCCTGATGGCAATTATTTCGATATTTCCGAGCATGGATTTGCGGTCAACATTCCATTGGGTGAGAAGAAGCCCGAATAACCCGCCGCCAATGTAGGGGCGATTCATGAATCGCCCCTACATTGCAAAGGAAACCTTCAATGCGTTATCTAGCGCTGCGATGGCCGGATCTTCTCAGGAAGATCGCAAGGGCAATTGGGCCGGCGAGGCCAAGAATTGCCTTGGTCTTTTGGATAGCACTGGCAGCTCTTCTTGTTACCTTTTCCGTCCCGAATCCCTCGATCGCGCAAATCAAGTCGAACCTTTCCTCGAGTGTGACCAGCGAAAGCATGACCCATGTCTGGGTGGCGCGCGAGCGCGGTTTGTTCAAAAAATACGGCGTCGACATGCAGTTCATACTCATGCCGCGTAATCCCTTGGCCATCGCGGCTTTGCTTGCGGGTGAAATCGACGCGGCGATCATCGGTCCCGGACATCTCGTCAATGCTGGCCTGAGCGGCGCGGAGCTCGCCGGCATCGCCAACTTCAATCAGAAACTAGACTTTCGCCTCAACACCCGCCCCGACATCAAGAAGCCGGAAGATCTGCGCGGAAAGCGGATCGCGGTGAGCGGTCCAGGATCGACTTCCCATCTGGTGTCGATGTTGGCGCTCCAGGGTCTGAACGTTGATCCAGCAAAGATTAGTTTTCTAACCATACCGGGGACGGAAATGAACCGGCGCTTGGCCTTGGAGAGCGGCAGCGTTGACGCCACCACGCTGCGCGGTGCAATGGGCGAAGTTTACGCCAACAAAGGTTACACCTTGCTTTATAACTTGAAGTCCGCCGGCGTGACCCTGCCGCAGAACATGATGGTGACAACGCGGCGCGCGGCGGCGGCAAAGCCGCAGGTGATCGACGGCTATTTGAAAGCAACCGTCGAAGCGATCGCCATGATCAACGATCCGGCGAACAAGGAACTCGTGCTGCGGCTTTTGGCAGCGAACCTGCGTTTGAGCAATCCGGCCGACGTCGAGGAGTCCTATCATGCCGTGATCGGCAACTATGAGCGCGCGCCGCATATCAGCATGGAGGGCATGAAGCGGCTGCAAAAGCTCTTAACCCAGCTCAACCCGAAGATCGCCGACGTGCGGATCGAGACGCTGATCGACAACTCGTTTATGAACAAGCTCGAAAGCTCCGGGTTCATTCAGGGCTTATATAAAAAGAATTGATAATTCACTCGCTATAATAATTGTCATCGATGGAGAATTTTGAACCGTGAGAACGGAAAATATTGCTGTAGTAGTTGTCGGCGGTGGCAGCGCCGCCTTTGAAGCGGCGGTGGCGGCTAGGCAAGCCGGAGCGCCTAAAGTAGTGATGTTGGAGAAAGCGCCGGAGCCGGAGTTCGGCGGCAACGCGCGTTTTTCGCATACCGGGTTTCGCTGGGTGTTTTCCGGCCCGGAGGAGATTCGCAAGTTCCTGCCGGACATGGACGACGAGCTGTTCGCCAAGCTGCATATTCCGGCCTATACCGCGGAACAATTTCACGCCGATCTGCAGCGGGTGACCAAGGGACGGATCAGCAAAGAGCTGTCCGAGGTCTTGGTGACGCAGTCCACCGCGGCGATTCACTGGATGCGCGAAGTCGGCATCAAATGGGACATCGACAGCCATGTGATCATCGACGGCAAATATTACTTCGAACCGGGGATGGTGATCCATCCGCGCGGCGGCGTTCAGGGCGGACTGGATCAGCTCATGCAGTGGCGCGATATCGCTACCCAGATGGGCATCGAGCTGCGCTACGAGTCGCGGGTCGCAGCGCTGTTCGGCAACGATCGGCGCATCGACGGCGTGCGCGTCTCCGACCCCAACGAAGAGTATGAAATTCGCGCGAACTCGGTGATCCTGTGCGCCGGCGGATTCCAGGCGAGCGCCGAGAAGCGCGCGCGCTATCTCGGCCCCAACGCCGATCTGATGAAGGTGCGCGGCAGCAAGCACGACACCGGCGAAGTCCTGATGATGGCGATCGACATGGGCGCCAAAACCGCGGGCCACTGGCAGGGCGCCCATGCGACGCCGATCGACGCGACCTTTCCCGATGTCGAGATCAGCAACAAGGCGAATCGCTACGGCTACACCTACGGCATTACCGTCAATTCTCTCGGCCAGCGCTTTTTCGACGAGGGCGAAGCGCGCCATTCCTACACCTACGCCAAGACCGGTTGGGCGGTGCTCGGGCAGCCGGGTGCCATCGCCTATCAAATCTACGATCAGAAGGCGTTGGGACTTTTGAACAAGCGCTATTATGAATTTTCCCATCCTATCGAAGCGAACACGATCGACGAGTTGGCGCAGAAGATTAGCATCGAGCCGGCGATCCTCAAGCGGACCATCGACGAGTTCAACGGCGCGATCCGCAAGGACATTCCCTTCGACGCAACCAAACTGGACGGCCGTTGCACCGAAGGCATCACACCGAAAAAATCCCACTGGGCCGACACCATCGACAAGCCACCCTACTGGGCCTACGCGATTACCGGCGGCGTGACGTTCACCTTCGGTGGCTTGCAGATCGACACCCAGGCTCAGGTGCTCAATACCTCGAACAATCCGATCCGCGGCCTATTCGCTTCTGGCGACATCGTCGGTTTGTTTTTTCACAATTATCCGTCCTGCACCGGCCAAACGCGCAATGTGGTGTTCTCCCGGCTGGCTGGAAGAAATGCCGCGGCGCAGGGTCTCTAAAAAACACGAGCGATGCGACCGCCAATGTCGGCCGATTAAACCTAGCTGGCCAACGAGGTGAATATGCACAAGTGTAATTGCGGCGGTGCCGGGCGAAGGCGTCGAAGCATCGCCGCCGGCATATTTCTCCTGGCCTGGAGCGCGGCGGTGGATCAGGCCAACAGCCAGGGTGGCAGACCGTTTTACGAGGGCAAGACGATGCAACTGCTGGTCGCCAGCGGCGCCGGCGCGACCACCGACATCAGCGCGCGCCTGGTCGGGCGCTACTTGGGCAAGCACATAGCGGGCAATCCGGGCATTATCGTGCAGAACATGCCTGGAGCCGGCGGCATGGTCGCCGCCAACCACCTCTACAATATCGCCAAACCAGACGGCCTGACGATCGCCGCGATGAGCCGCGCCAACTACATCGAGCAAATGGTCGGCCGGCCCGAAGTCAAAACCGACTTTCGCAAACTCAGTTGGATCGGCAGCTTCAACAAGTCGCCGATGATGGTCGCCTGCCGGTCGGACAGCGAGTACAAATCGATCGCCGCCATACGAGCGGCGAAAACGCCGCCGCGCTTCGGTCAATCCGGCACGGGCAGCATCAGTTACGTCTTTGCCAACTTGATGGAGCGGATACTCGATGTGAAAGTAAAGAACGTCACCGGCTTTAAATCCGGCCGCGATACCGACCTCGGATTGGAGCGCGGCGAAGTGGACTGCCGCGCGACGTCCGACATCACGGTGATCCGCGCGCCGTGGAACCGCTGGGTTAAAGACAATTACGTCACGTTTATCGTGCAGCAGGGACCGGAAAAGAGCACGCTGCTGCCGCCGACGCCGACGGTCGCCGAACTGGCCCGGCCCGAGGCTAAACCGTATCTGGCGTTAATGGACGTTATGCTCGCCTATACCGAATTCGACCGCCCGTTCGCCGCGCCGCCGGCAGTGTCAAAGGATCGGCTGCAGATGCTCCGCGACGGCTTCGAGCGCATGTTAAAGGACGCCGAGTTCGCCGCCGACGCGAAAAAACTGCTCGACTGGGACGGCCGGACTTATCTCAGCGGCGAGCAGCTGCAAAAAAAATTGATCGATACCGTCACCCAGCCGCCCGAGATTATCAAGCGGGTGAAAGAAATCCTGGAGACAGCGGAATAATCTAAGCTCGCTCCGTTATCGATGATAACGTCTTGCGGCTTGCTGAACGAAAGCAGCGAAAGAAGGATGACCGTAAAATCAATACTGGTTCTGCTGAAAAACCCGGTTGCAAATCTCGATTTGATCA
>JBGTCC010000487.1:0-4511 GCA_041749055.1 Thermodesulfobacteriota bacterium
GGGATGGGGTTCCATCGGCTTGGCGAAATTGAGCAACCCCTGCATGCGTTTTTGCACCCGGTCGACCTGCTCTATGATCCGTTGCAAGTTCGCGCTGGTCTTCAGTATGTGCTCCGGGTCGGTTTCGGATTTGGCGTCTAATATCGCCACCTGCGCCGCGGCGCGGATCGATGACAGCGGATTGCCGATCCCATGCGCCACCGCGGCGGCAATCTCGCCCACCGCCGCCATACGCTGGGATGACACCAACTCGGATTGCATATGGAGCAAATTATTCTGTTGTTCATCGATCTTTTTCGCTGCCTGACGAACGATGGCAAATAAGGAAAGATACAGCAGCACGCCGCCGCCGAGGGCGACCAGCAGCACCATCAGGCGTGCCCGGCTAATGTCGCGAAACAGGATGTCCGGCCGCTTATAGATCTCGATCACGCCCAGGAGCTCTTTGCTATCAGCGTAAATCGGCACATAGATTTCAATGGCACTGCCTATCGGGGTTTGATCGAAGATGTTCTCTGCCTTTTTTAAAGGGCTCATATCCGCGACAATTTTCCCCCCTAGCGCCTCGTCCAGCTCGGGATTGTCGGCGAATGACTTTCCGACCAGTCGCTTATCGTCCGACCAGATCACGACACCTTTTGGGTTATAAACCTTGAAGCGGGTGATTTCCGGCATCAAGGTGATATGCCGTAGCAATTCCTCAAACTTATGGCCCACAGATCTCCGGTCGGTCGCTTGGAAGTCGTAATCGATGAGTAGTTGCTTCACATCGGCGCGCAACATTTGCGCGGTGAGATCCCACTCGCGCTCCAAAATCTGTCGGGTCAGATATTGTGACACGATAAACCACAGCGCCGTCGTCATAATGCCGATGCAGACAAAACTATAAAAGGCGAATCGAGCGGTCAGATTCGCAATAGAAAACGGATAAGCAAACGAAAATTTACCGATCTTCATGAACGGTCCGTACCGGTTTGAGAAAGTGCGACGCTAACACCTGGTGGCTGGGGGGTCAATTCGACTTTGTCAGGCTACGCTAGTTGTTGTGCGATAGGGCGGCGACCTTTCTAGAGTAAATGGCATGCCAAATGGCGGGGCCTGGGAATAATCAAGTTCCACGATTTTGCTTAAGGCGATTCAATAACGTACGGTTGGTCCATCGTGACGACTAGCTGGCTGTATCGATACTTAGATTGACCGACTTCACCAGATCATTTGCCCTCGGTGTGGGGCAAATTAAAATGGATTGAATTGCGCGGCAGCGTTGCTGAAAGCAACAAAGCCCGCGGACGGCGCTAATTCCACCGTCAACGCGAGCTTCTTCAGAGAAGATTTGTCAGTGCTAAGGTCGCGCAATCATGCGATCTTTCCGCCTTCGGCCAAGCGCATCACCGCATCGACCACTTGATCGACGTCGGGAATCATCGCATCGACCAGCGGCGGGCTATGCGGCGGCGGGATCGGCTGCGCGGCGATGCGCACCACCGGTCCTTTTAAAGCCGAGAAAAGATTTTCCTGAATCAGCGCCGCCAGCTCTGCCGAGAGACCGCCGATCATCGGCCCTTCGTCGAGGACGAGGGCGCGTTTGGTTTTGGCCACGGATGTGAAGATCGTTTCTTTATCCAATGGCGCCAGGGAACGCAGGTCGACGATCTCGATGTCGATGCCTTTTGATTTTAACTGCTCGGCGGCGGCATCGGCTTTCAGAACCATGCCGCCGCAAGTGACGATGGTGAGATCCTTGCCGCTGCGGCGCACCACCGCTTTACCGATCGGCACCGTGTAATCGCCTTCGGGCACCGGACCGCGCACGCCATAGAGATGATGACTCTCGAAAAACAGCACCGGGTTGGGATCGCGGATCGCCGACAGCAACATCCCTTTGGCATCGGCGGGAGTGGTCGGCATGGCGATCTTCAAACCGGGAAAATGAATGAAGGCGCCGTGGTTGCAGCTTGAGTGGCTCGGTCCGCCGCCGGCGCGGGTGGCGAATTTGGTGCGGATCACCATGGGAACATTCACTCGCCCGCCGGTCATATAATGATAACGCGCCGCGTGCGACGCCAACTGATCCATCGCCAGCGGCAGCAAATCGGCGAACTGAATTTCGACGACAGGGCGCATGCCATTGATCGCGGCGCCAACCGCCAGGCCAACCAGCGCGGATTCGGAGATCGGTGTGTCGAGGACGCGCTTTTCGCCGAACTCCTGGATCAAGCCGCGGGTGACACCGTAAGCGCCGCCAAACAGCGCGACATCCTCGCCCATGACAAACACGCGCTCATCGCGCGCCATCTCGGAACGCAGCGCCTCGCGCAGCGCTTCCTGCATGCGCAGCTCTTTGGTGGCAACTGTCGCTGCTGCATTAGCCATGGGCCACCTCGAGTGGCGCGTAAATGGCGGTGAGATCGACCGCTTTCTTGGGCAGCGGCGCGGCTTCGGCGCGCTTGGCCACCGCCGCGAGATCGGCGTACACCTCATCGGCCATTTTCTGAAATTCCTCTTCGCTCAGATGGCCTTCGGCGACCAACTTTTCTTTGAGCCGTTTGATCGGACACTTTCGCTTCCACGACTCGATTTCTTCCTTGGTCCGATAGGCGGTTCCGGGATCGCCGCCAAAGTGACCGTCCCAACGGTAAGTGACACATTCAAGAAACGTCGCACCATCGCCGTTGCGCCCTTTAAGCGCAGCCAGCTCGGTCGCCTCGTACACCGCTTCGACGTCATTGCCGTCGATAGTTCGACCCTCGAAGCCATAAGCCGCGCCGCGCACGGATAACTGTTTCACCGCGACGCTCTTCGCCAAGCTCACGGTCATGGCGTATTGATTGTTTTCGCAGACGTAAATCACCGGCAGCTTCCACACTCCGGCGAGATTCATGGCTTCATGGACGACGCCTTGATTGGCCGCGCCGTCGCCGAAAAAGCTCACAATCACTTCTTTCGAACCGCGCACTTTGGCCGACAAGGCCGCGCCGGTGGCCGTCGGCACCGTGCCTCCCACTGTGCCGGTGTTGCCGATGAAGCCGAACGCCATGTCGCCCATATGCATCTTGCCGCCGCGCCCTTTGGAATAACCTTCTTCGCGCCCCATGCATTCGCACAGCAGCGTGTACAAATCCGCGCCTTTCGCGATCAAATGGCCAGTGCCGCGGTGATAGCTAGCGATCAAATCGGTCGACTGCAACGCCGAACAAACACCCACGGCGATTGCCTCTTGGCCGCGGTAGGAATGGGTGCTGCCGAACATCGCCTTGCGCTGGTAAAGCTCTTCGAGTTTCTCCTCGAAAGCCCGCACCAAAACCATTTGCTTGAGCATCGCCTTACGTTTCGCCGTGTCTAACATGAACCCTCCCGCAGGTATGGATGCATCATCACGAAGCTATAGGACCTCGCTCTTAGTTATTTGGCCCTCGCCATGTTGTCAAGCCACGAGGCGTGGACAGGCGATTGACAGGCGCGCTTCGACGAGAAGGAGGTTCAGATAAAATTTTGCCGCCGATCATTGAAGCAACGAGCTAGTGTTGTATCGTTATTTTTGCGGCATCGTGGGCTGAGAGTGTGTGAAATAATCCGTTCATGCTTCGAGAGCCCTCAGCACGAACGGCAATGGTCTTCAATGTTATCAAGGTAATTTCAGTTCGCCCTGAGCTTGGTCGAAGGGCTAGTCCTATATTTTTCACCGACACTGAGTAATTCGGCAGACAGCTTCCCCGCAGGAACCAACCGTTAAGGACACCGACGTGACGGCTTCGACGATTCTCACACCCGTGATGGCACTGGGCATAGCGCTGCTGCGCGCGACCCTGCGCGTCGAGGTGTTGAATAGCCGGCACTATACGGAGCTGCAAGCCCGGCGCGTGCCGATCCTGTTTGCCCTTTGGCATGGCCGCATGTTTTTGCCCATCGATGCCCACCGGCACCAAAGCATCGTCACCATGGCTTCCAAGTCGCTGGACGGCAACCTCGTCGCCCGCTGGCTTGAAAACAACGGATATCTAGTCACCCGTGGATCGACCAGCCGCGGCGGCAGCGAAGCGTTGCGCCGCATGGTCCGCCAGGTGCGTTTGGGCCGTAACGTCGCGCTCACTGTCGACGGGCCGCGAGGTCCGGCTCATGTCGTTCAAGCTGGCGTCGTGCGCTTGGCGCGGATAACCAATGCATGGATTCTGCCGATCAGCTTTTCGAGCTCGTGGCCGCTGTTTCTGCGCTCTTGGGATCGTTATCTCTTACCAAAACCGTTTTCGCGAAATGTCGTCGCCTATGGGGAACCGTTTGCGGTTTCCGAGGAGATGTCCGACGAAGCCGCCCTGGAAAAAATCCGCGCATCCCTCGACGAAGTCACCGCCGCGGCCGACAAGGTCGCCGGTGTCAACCCACCGTCGGGAGCGTGAACCCGCAGCGGCATCTGGGGCAACCGTCGGCACAAAAAAGGGCGCCGTATGCTGCGCCCTGGGAGTTAATAAATTTTTCGCCTTGGAATACTACTTGACGTAAAACTGCAGCGCGTG
>JBGTCC010000488.1:0-6782 GCA_041749055.1 Thermodesulfobacteriota bacterium
CAAACCGGCCAAGTCCGCGACCATACTTCGCGCCACCTAAGTGACGGCGCTATCGACCTCGCTCTGATCAAATATGACAGCGAAGATTCAGCCGAGTCCCGCGCGGCCGGTCTGGGACCGTGCATTCACCACTTCGGCATCGAAGTCGACGACATGAAACTGTCGGCCGCCGAGCTGGCAAAATATGGCTGTGAAATTATCAGCGCGCCGGGCGTGATCCCAATCAAATTCCGCGCCCCCGGCGGCACCGTCGCAGAAATCTCGCCCAAAGCGCGCTACAAGCAAACCAAAGACAATTCCTAAAACGAAGGAGCCTCGACAATGCCACTTCATTGCAAGGCCGAGAATATTCCCAATCGCGAAGTCGTCCGCAGCGGTGAACAGGGCGTCGGATCGATGATCGTAAAACGCGCCTACGGCCGCGAATGTAGCTTGATGCACGCGGTGCGCGCACCTGGCTATCACACCACGCCTCATGCCCATGCCGCCGAGCAGCTCAATCATGTGCTCCATGGCGAGATTTGGTTCTTCGTGGAAAATGAAGGGTTTCTTTGCAAAGCCGGCGACTTCCAGCGCGTGCCGTCAAACAAGATTCATTGGGCGTGGAACCGTTCCAACGCCGACGCCATCGTCGTCGAGGCCCATTCCCCGGCGCTGGTCGCCGGGCCACAGAGCGAAGGCTCCATCGGACTTTTCGCTGACGGGGAAATCGCCGCAGCGAAAGAGCCGAGCCAAAACAACTTCGTTCCTTACGACTGGCAGGGCGTCGAACGGAAAATATTTGCCGGCTAGTCATTCCCATACGCCAAGCCTCGCTATGTTTTAAACCGGAATTCCGCAGTTCTGCCTCAGCAACCCACCGGCGAGGGGTAACCCCGGAGCAGTGAAGCCACCGAACTTCACAGGGCAAAGTCATACTTCACTCCTAGCGCCAAACTTATCCTTACCTCCCGCGCTATCCGGCCGCGCCTAAGTCATAGCAAATCTCAGAGGTAGAGACCGATTGGCTTCACTGCGGAGGGCTTGCCCCTCGCCGCCCTCCTCACTCCCAAACGCGAACACGAGCGAAAGCCATTAGCCATAGACAAATTCCCTTGTGAAAAACTACGATCAGGCGTAATAACCGCACACACAGCCGATGCTTCCTGGGATTCGCGATAAGACCGGTTTCACCGCCGCGCTATGCCTAGCGGTATTCGGCGCTTATGTAATATACACCGGCTCGAAGCTCTCTTATGTATCGGAGGTCGGACCCGGACCAGGCTTCTTTCCCTTCTGGATCGGCGTCGGCCTACTGCTGTTTTCCTGCTACCACTCGATCCAATCCTGGTCGGCGCCGCGACACCAAAGCGAAACAGCCGGGCCCAGATGGCGCGGCTCCGGTCGCGCAATCGCCGGCTGGCTCGCCATGGCGCTATCGATTTTCCTGTACCGCTGGATCGGCTTCGCCGCCAGTTTCGTGCTTCTGACAGTCTTTTTTATCGTCGTGATCGAACGCCGGCCCGCCTTACCCGCTCTTGGCATTGGCCTGGCTCTGGCGCTGACCTTTCATCTACTCTTTGTCGTCGCGCTTGGAGTGTCACTACCCACCGGCCCTTGGGGTTTCTGAGATTTTAATCGACTACCGCAATCATGGACGCACTGGGAAATCTTCTGCTTGGCTTCTCGGTGGCGCTGGCACCGGTGAATCTATTTTGGTGTTTTGTCGGCGTGGTTCTGGGCACCGTTGTCGGTGTGCTCCCAGGCTTGGGACCGGCCGCCACCATCGCCATGTTGCTGCCGCTTACCCTCAAGATGGATCACACCACGGCGATCATCACCCTGGCGGGTATTTTCTACGGCGCCCGCTACGGCGGCTCGACGACGTCGATATTGCTCAACATGCCGGGCGAGTCGTCTTCGGTTGCGACCTGTCTCGACGGCTATCAGATGGCGCGCAACGGCCGGGCCGGCGCCGCCTTGGGCATCTCCGCCATCGCTTCGTTTATCGCCGGCACGGTCGGCGTGCTCGGGTTGATGCTAATCTCGCCGCCGCTGGCGCGCTTCGCTTTGCGTTTCGCCCCACCGGAATATTTCGCCCTGATGGTCCTGGGCCTCGCCATGGTGGTATTTCTCGCCGGCGATTCCATGGTCAAAGCGTTGTTGGCACTGTTTGTCGGCTTGTGGCTCGCCACCATCGGCACCGATTTGTTTACTGCCGAGTCACGCTTCACCTTCGGACAGGCGAAGTTGCTCGGCGGCGTCGATTTTATCGCCGCCACCGTCGGTATTTTCGCCGTCGGTGAAGTGTTGATGAATCTACAATCGCGCTCCGGCGGTGAAATCATCAAATTACCCAGAGGTTTGAAAAATTTGCTGCCGACGTTGCAAGATCTCAAGGACTGCCGCTTTGCCTTTGTCAACGGTTCCCTGATCGGCTTTTTTGTCGGCGCGCTACCCGGCGCGGGCGCCACCGTCGCGTCCTTTTTATCTTACGGTCTGGAAAAAGCGGTATCGCGCCATCCGGAAAAATTCGGCACCGGCGTCATCGAAGGCGTCGCTGCCCCCGAGGGCGCCAACAACGCCGACGCCGGCGGCGCCCTGGTGCCTTTGTTAACCTTGGGAATTCCCGGCGGCAACACCACGGCGATTCTGCTCGGTGGACTGATTCTGTGGGGTTACAAACCCGGGCCGCTGCTGATCCAGGAACATCCCGAATTGTTTTGGGGCCTGGTGGCCAGCATGTACGTCGGCAATGTCTTGCTCTTGGTGCTAAATTTGCCGCTGGTGCCGCTATTCGCGCAGATTTTACGCCTGCCTAACTATGTCCTCCATCCCTTCATCATCGGTATCTCCGTGGTCGGCGTCTATAGCGTCAACAACAGCCTGTTCGATGTTTGGATGATGGCGCTGTTCGGCCTCTTGGGCTATTTAATGCGCAAGCTCGATTTCCCTGCCGCGGCATTGATCTTAGGTCTGGTTTTGGGCGATGTATTGGAACGGGCGCTGCGCCAGTCATTAATGATGTCCCAGGGCGATCTGGCGATTTTTGTAAATCGGCCGATCTCGGCGACCTTGTTGGCGATTGCCGTAGTGTTATTGTGTCTTCCCGCGTTGCGCTGGATACGCGCTTGGCGCGCCGACGCGGTCGAACGGGAAGGTTAAAAAAACTGTCTGCCAAAGAGGAAGGAGCCCCTCCGATGAGACCAATCAGCTATTTATTCCCCGTCGCGCTAGTTGGCATCGCAATGCTTTTACCCCATCCCGCCGCAAGCCAGGAATTCAAACCGAGCAAGCAGATTGAAACCGTGGTCCACACCGGCCCCGGCGGCGGCTCGGATCTTTTCGCCCGTGCCATCGCCGAAATGCTGCAAAAAGAAAAACTGATTTCCCAGCGCATGCAGGTGGTCAACAAATCCGGCGGCGGCCCGGCCGTCGCCATGGCTTACCTTGCGGAGAAGAAAGGCGACACTCATACCGTTGGTTTTTACACGGGTGTTTGGGTGACTAATCCATTGACCACGGTCGAAGCGACGGTGACGTTGAAAGACTTGACACCGATTACCCGTTTGGTTTTGGAGCCGGCGGTGATCGCGGTCAAGGCCGACTCGCCTTATAAAACCGTGAAGGATTTCATCGAAGCGGCAAAGAAGAACCCTAAACAGCTTAATCAATCCGGCGGCACGATTCTTTCACGCGACAATCTTATGCGCATGCTATTGCAAAAGGCCACCGGCGCTCAGTGGAACTTTATTTCCTTCCCGAGCGGCGGTGAGCGGTTGTCCAATCTACTCGGCGGCCATGTGCAGATGATGGTCATCGAACCGCAGGAAGCCGGCGAACAGATTCGCGCCGGCAACCTGCGCGTGATCGCGACGCTCACGGAAAAACGTTTGGCGTCACTGCCGAATGTGCCGACCATCAAAGAGCAGGGCATCGACGTGCCGCTGATTCCCCAGGCGCGCGGCATGCTTCTGCCGCCGGCCGCGCCAAAAGAAGTGGTCGCCTATTGGGAAGGCGTGTTCGACGCTTTCGTGAAAACCCCGACCTGGAAACAGTACGTCGACCAAAACCAGTTCGAGGATGCCTACCTCAAAGGCGCGGCGCTCAATAAATTCCTCGACGCCCTCAAAGATCAAATGCGCGAAGTGCTCAAAGAAGCCGGCGCCAAAGTGATTCGCTAAGGCAACGCCATGAATGCAACCCAGACCCTGGCCCGCTACGCGCTCAAACTACGCTACCACGACATTCCCAGCGAGGTGATCGAGCGCGCCAAGGCCTGCATCCTCGATACTCTGGCCGTTTCACTCTATGGCTCGACCAAGCCATGGAGCAAAACCGTCAGCGAATTTGTCCGCAGCGCCGGCTCGCAAGGCAACGCCACCGTCTTCGGCGCCAAGCAAAAAGCGTCTCCGGAACGTGCCGCCCTGGCCAATGGCACCATGGCCCATGCCTTCGAGCTCGACAATGTCCGTCAACCCGGCGCCGGGGTTCATCCCGGCGCCACGGCTTTTTTACCGGCCTTCGCCGTGGCGGAAAATGAAAAGGCCGATGGCAAAGCGTTACTTGCGGCATTCGTCGCCGGCTGCGAAGTCATGTCGCGCATCGGGGTCGCCGCTGGAAACTCTCTTGAGCGGCGCGGTTTTCATGCCCCCGGATTGACCGGCACGTTCGGCGCCGCCATCGCCGCCGGCCGATTGATAAAGCTCAAAGAGAAACAGCTGGTCAACGCCTTGGGCATCGCCGGTTCTTACTCAGGCGGCTTGATAGAATTCTCGCGCTGCCAGGAAGGCGCCATGATCAAGCGGCTCCATCTTGGCAAGGCCGCTGAGGGGGGGGTCACCGCGGCGCTGTTGGCCAGTCGCGGCTTCGCCGGTCCCGAAAGCGTGCTCGAAGGCAAGTTCGGTTTCTGCCAGAGCTTTGCCGATTCGCCTAAGCTGGAATATCTAACTCACCGCTTGGGCCAGGAATGGGAGAGCATGAACATCTGCATCAAGCGTTGCGCCTGTCATATCAACGCCCACGCACCCATTGAAGCGCTGCAAAATCTGCGTGATGAACTCGGATTCCAAGCGGAAGATATTCGCGCCATCACCATCGGCGGCATTGAAAAACTGCTCAGCCATCATGCCAACGACCAACCCACCGATTTGATGATGGCGCAGTACAGCATTCCCTTCTGCGTCGCCCTGAGCGTTTATTTCGATCCCACCGATCCAGCGAGCTTCGACGCGGGCAAACTCAAGGACAAAAAGATCGCCGCGCTGATGCGCAAGATTCACCTCGAAGTGGATCACGAAATCGAAGAAAAAGGCTGGGACCGTGCCGCGCGGGTGACCATCGAACTTGCCAACAAGCGACGTGAATCGAAGCTGGTCATCCATTTCAAAGGCACGCCGCATAATCCGCTCAGCCCCACGGAAGTAGAAGCCAAAGCGCGCAAGCTCACGCGCGGGATTATCTCCGAGCGGCAATTGGCAAAGCTCGTGAATATGGTGCAGCAGCTGGAAAAAGTCGCCGACGTTTCCCAGATTGGCGACATGTTACGCCGTTCGTCATGAAAATCGCTGCCATCGACAGTTATGCGCTGATTCTGCCGATGAAGGAAATCTACGGCGGCAAAGCGGTGCTCACTGATGCAGCCGGAATGGGCATCGAAGTAAACCAGCAACGATTGGCTCAAGCGGCCATCGCCACCGATTAAGATTTTCCAAAACTCGTTTCTGGTGTTGCCTCCACTGAGTGCCTAGCATTTAAGCATCTGCCGCGTTTCTAGGCAATTACTCTTCCGCCGTTCTCGCCGCCATCAGCGCAAGTTGTTGAAAATACGATAGACAAAGAAGTCGTTCTTGTGGCATAAGCGTTGCTCTATGGAATTCGCGCATCGCTATTGCTAATTTCGGGCGCATAATTTTTATCGCAACAAACGGGGAGACTTGCTGTGAAATCGATAAAGATTAGTTGGTCTTTAGTTCTCGTTGTATCGGTTTTTCTCGCCTCGCTGCTGGCCCTATCGGCCTCTGCTCAGGACACCCAACAACCCCCGGCGCCGGCGGTAATTCCATCCGCTCCAACTCCCCCAGCAGTCGCGCCAAGCGCGCCAGCGGCTCCGGCAGCCCCGAAGATCGACAAAGGCGATAACGCCTGGATGCTGACTTCTTCAGCTCTCGTGCTGATGATGACGATCCCCGGTCTGTTTCTTTTTTATGGGGGTCTCGTGCGCAGCAAAAATGTTCTCGGCACAATCATGCATAGTTTCATATTGGTCGGGGTGGTGACGATACAGTGGGTACTCTGGGGTTATTCGGTCGCTTTCGGCCCTGACATTGGCGGTCTATTCGGTTCCCTCGCTTGGGTTGGGTTGAATGGTGTCGGCGTCGAGCCGAACGCGGACTATGCCGCCACAATCCCCCATATGACCTTCATGGTTTTTCAGATGATGTTCGCTATCATCACCCCGGCATTGATCACGGGCGCCTTCGCCGAGCGCGCCAAATTCAGCACTTTCCTGGTCTTCATGATTTTGTGGACCACCCTCGTTTACGATCCCTTGGCCCACTGGGTTTGGGGCGTCAAGGGCTGGATGCGCGAGATGGGCGCGTTGGATTTTGCCGGCGGCACGGTGGTGCATATTAGCTCGGGGGCGTCGGCATTGGTGGCGGCGATCATGTTCGGCCGCCGCATCGGCTACGGTCAAGAGGCGATGCCGCCGCATAATCTGCCATACAGTGTCATCGGCGCTGGTCTTCTCTGGGTCGGCTGGTTCGGCTTTAATGCCGGCAGCGCATTGGCAGCCGATGGTT
>JBGTCC010000489.1:0-8960 GCA_041749055.1 Thermodesulfobacteriota bacterium
AGCAGTTTGCATACCAGCTCTAGGATGTTGCGCGAGCGCCCCGAGATTGTCCAGAGAATGGTCGCCGCTTTCGCCGAGATCGTCCACTTCGTCGAGAAAAATCCCGACAGGGCCAAGGCCTCCGTAAGCAAAGCCATGCGCACCAAAGACCCGGAAGCATTGCAATCCGCTTACGATGTATACGCGCGGGAAATCCTCGACCGCACCATGGTCGTACCCGGCAAGGCCGTCGCCGAAGCCATCGAACTCGCCCGCGACAGCGGCGCCCCGGTTAGAAAGAAGCCGGAAGAGATCTACGACAACAGCTTCGTCAACAATCTGGAAAAGAGCGGTTTTCTGAAAGAGCTCTGGGGCAGCGAAAACTACCGGCGCTAGGGGCGGCGCGACAGAGCCGCAAAAAAATCCGCCAGGAACATCCAAGAGAATCCGTATACGCCCTGTAGCGGCGGAGCGGCGGTCAATCGGCCACAAACATTTGCCACCGCCGGACCTCGACCGTTCTGCGATTCACTTAAATTTCTACCGCGCTGGCACGGCTGCCTGCGCCTTCCTCAACCAACTCATGTCTTCCAGATCGTCCGGCGTGAAAGCTTTCGTGACTTTCAGCGATTCGCGGTAAATCTCGATTTCCTTTTCAACAGCGGCGCGCGGTTTGGTGCCGTCTTTGCTGTAGCCGAGCATCTGCGCGGCCATGGCCTTCTCGGCCAGCGGCAGGTCGATCTTGTGATAGGTCGAAACCTATTGAACCACTTCGTTGCGATTCGCCGGATTGAGAATGTAATTCATGGTCCGGTGCAGCGCGGCGACCATACCCTGAACTTTCTGCGGGCTTTTCTTCATGGTTTCTTGCGCACTAACCAAGCCGATGAAGCTTAACGGCGCATAGGTTCGCGCTTCGGCGATTTTGACATAGCCCTTGGCTTCGAGCTCTTCTACATAGGGTGGCGGCAGTATGACTGCGGCAACCCTTTTGCTCGTGAGGGCTTTGATCATATTGTCGGTCACCTGAAGCGCGAGTAGCGTCGCCTTGCCGGCTTCGATCCCGTGGGCACGTAGAATTGCGCTGGTCGACATGCCCGTGGCATCGGTCAATGCGTTCACGCCGACGGTCTTCCCTACCAGCTCTTGAACCGATTTAATTTCCGGCTGAGCCAAGAGCACGTGAACCGGGTCTTGCTGGACGTAGAACACGCGGCGCAACGGCAAGCCGCGCATGATCGCCGAGGTCGCCGCGCCGGTGGTCGAGTAAAAATCCAACTCGCCGGCGACCATCGCCGCGATCGCCGTCGGCGGCGCCATCAGGATCAGCTGCGGCTCGATCTGCTCAGCAGCGAAGAAACCTTTGTCCTTGCCCAAGTAGTACGGCATGACCGACAAACTCTTGGACGGCACGTGAATCGTCACCTTGGTCGGCGCGGCGGCGGTATGCGCGGTTTGCAATGGCAACAACAGTCCCAGAACAATCAACGCATCGCGAATGATACTCCGTTTTTGCATCGGCTTACCTAACCTCTTTCCACAATAGTATGGCTGAGATCGTTCGCGTCTAAATCAACCGTATGGCCTAAGGTCACCACCCCACCACCCGGAGCGAACGGCATTCGCCCCTACGTTCGGACCTGTTTAATTTCTTTGCGAACTTTGCGTTCTTTGCGGCTGCTCCTGTCCCAGATCGTCTTATGAGTCATTCGTGAAATTTGCTCGCCGCCTGCGCCGCCACTTCTTTGACCAAAGGCACCGGGCAAAACCCATGCGCCTCGACAGCGAACACTGGATTGAACTTGCTGCGAAAATTCTCCAGCGCGATGACTGCCGCCAACTCGACGAGTTCCTCCTCGGAGAATTGCTTCTTGAGCCGATTGAAAAAGCGATCGGTGACTCGTTTACTGGTGTGGGTCATTCGCTCGCAGAGCTCCAGCGCCAACCTTTCCCGCAAAGAAATCATTGGATTCTTCTTGTAGTCGCCCAGCGCAGCCTCAACCTTCTCCGCCGATGCCCCATGTCGCATCCCACTGGATGCGTTGATGTCCAGTCAATAGGGACAGCCGTTGATGCTGGCGGCTTTCATGCACAACAAGTGGCGCAGCTCCGCGCCGATCAATCCCGACGCCACGATGCCGGCCTGAAGCGCTTGCACACCCTGCTGGATCGTCGGGCGCAGGCCATAGACTCTCGCCGTGTTTAATACCGTGCCGTATTGCTTTTCTTGCGCCGCGAAAACTTCCTGTACTTCTTTTGGCGCGGTCTCTTTCGATGCTCCTGTGATTCTCAACATGGTCTCCCTCCACCGAAGTCTGTTTCAATCAAATCTTTAGCAGCTTCGCCGCCGTGCCACCGAGCATATTTTCTTTCATCTGTGGCGCCAGCGGCAAGCGGCGAATCTGATCAACATACTCGTTAACACCCTCGATGCTTTTGCCCTGCTTCGGATCGCTGGCATTAAAATTCTGCGGATAATCCGTCGCGAATACCATGCGCTCGGGTTTGATCACCTCCAGGGCGCAACGCAGCGCGATTGGGCTGCCTTCGAACCCCGCCATATCGAAATAGAGCTGGTTGAAGTAATCGTCGAACGACCTGGGTAACTTGAAACGATAGGACGAGCGCGAGATGCGCTCCTTGTAACCGGCCAGGCCGCCGCCGAAGTGGGCAAAGACAAATTCCAAGTCAGGGTAGCGTTCGACCACGCCGCCGGCGATTAGGCGAGTCACCGCCACGCCGAGATCGAACTCGCGGGTGAGAATCACCGGCAGCATGTAGTCTTTCATTAGATCGTAGCCCTTGGGACCCAATGCAGGATGGACAAAGATCGGCACTTTGAGCCGACTCACGACATCGTAAAACGGCGTGAACTCCTTGGCATCGAGCGACAAGCCGTTGACCTGCGATGAAATTGTCACGCCCTTCAAGCCCAATTCGCCGACGGCGCGCTCCAGCTCGCTCAGCGCCGTAGCGCCGTCAAGCGGCGGCAGATGGGCCAGGCCGACAAAGCGGCCGGGGTATTCCCGCTGCGCCCGCGCCGTGCACTCGTTCAACAGCCGGCAGTTCTCCAGCGTCGTATCCCAACCGAGAATCGAGCTTTGCACGGCGATATCGATGCCGGCGCGATCCATATCCGCGATCTGCGCGTCGAGATCGAACAATTGCGAATGGATCGACGCATCGCCGGTACGCACGGCATCTTTGCGCGTCGGGTCCATGCCAAGCTTCCGTCCGAGCTCCGCCGGAATATAGTGATGTTCAAAATCGATAACCAAGTGTTCCTCCCCGGATAATCTTCCATGAGCCACAGGCCCGAAGATCGCGGAATCCCTGCCTAAGTATTTCTCATCGACATGTAGCACAAATCTATCAGGATCGTCACACCAACCCTCCAGCTGCGCACTGAGCCAGATCGTGAGTTAGCAGCGAGACCGTGATCCGCGGGGGCCACAAGGTCCGTCTCAGTCCAATCGTATTAAACCAACGATAAGCTCGGAGATGATTTCTGCCGTAGAGTGATCGCCGGAATGAGTGAGCCCGGACCCGTTTCTATTTCGGGTTGGATCAGCAATCGGATCGGTTTTAAATGCTCCTGTCGAGTGACGGATTTCGGTGCGGTTAGATGGCCAAGGGAAGAAACTTTCGCCCTGACGACTCGCTGCACGCTAATTCAACTACGGCGCAGAGAATTCAAGAACCTCTTAAACCTTTGACCGCCACTCACACTCTCGGCAGCGACAGGGTAGCGTTGTGATAAATAGTGAAATCCCGCTTGAGAGGTGAATGTCGCGATCAAGGAATCTACCGCTGACGATCCGACCAATCCGACCGCACCGTTAGCTGCGTTGGGAATTTCGCTGCGCTGTTGCCGGGCCGCGAGAATCGACTGGAGACCGAAGTAAAGCTCCTTGCATCGGGCCGGAACGGCGGGCTCGTCGCGCAATCGCCGATCGCCGCTCTCGTGATGCCGCAATTCGCCTTCGATGGCGGATTCAAGCGCTGCGGCATCGTTGAAATTTCCGAGACCGCAGAAATCGAGCACCCGCGCAATTTCCTCATCCCGACGGGCGAAATAATCGTCAAAAAAAGAAAACTGCCGGGGGCAGCGCTGGGTGTCGCGCAAGGACGCCAAGGTATACAAATACCAAAGCCAGGCGCCATGCTCGATCGCCATACGGTTGCGCTTGTGCAATGACTCGGCGACCTCCAGAGGATTGCGCAGGCAGAATAGAAAACTCATATTGGGGACCGCTTGGCGCCAAAATGGCAAGAACAAAGACGCGCGCGGCTCTTTCCAACCCCATGACTTTTCTTGTGGGAAACTTGCCGCCAACGCGCGCGCTTGGCGCAGCAGCGGGAGCAAGGTCGGATCGTTTTCCCAGCTTGGCGGCAAATCCGGCGGATTATGCCAGGTGGCGTGAAAGTGTTTGAGCAGCTTGCGGTCGATGTCGAGAAATCCACGATGCTCGAAGTGGCCTAACGGATTGGCCTTGTCAGCCTTGAGTAAGCGCTCTGGCGGCCCCAGATCCAAGCCGCAAATATTGAGCAAACGCGCGATCATCGAAGTACCGCTGCGGTGCATGCCGACGAGACAAATTATCCGGGCTTGAGTCATTTGCGTGGTTAAGCCAACCTGCCGTAATACCAACCGACGACTGGCTGCTATACTAATATGCTAACGTGGTAAATATTTTACCTTCGCGCCGGCAATGAAAACACCTGGCCGGGTTGTCCCCATGACGAAAGACTCCAGGACAACGGTCACCGCTAGAATCATGATAGTTCCCAACACCCGACTGTCATCCTTCACACAGCCGTTTTCGGGTCGCTTCCCGCAGTGATATGACATACCGGCATATGCGTCGTGTTACGCGCATAGCCGACTCGCCCGCGACTGTCGATGAGAATCAGGCCGGCGCTGCTGCCGGTCAGCTCTGTTAGATGTTCCAGTGCCAAACCGGCGGCTTCGCTGGGTCCGATGCCGCCCTGGAGCAACTGCACCGCGTCGCGCGCCATCCCGACCCGGATGATCGCTTCACCGTAACCGGTGCATGAGACCGCGCCGAACTTATTCGCATAGGTGCCGCAGCCAATCAACGGCGAATCACCGACTCGACCCGGTAGTTTGTTGAAGACACCGCCGGTGGAAGTCGCGGCGGCGAGGTTGCCGTGCCGATCGCAGGCGACGCAGCCCACAGTGCCATGCTTGCTGTCCCAGCGCTGCTTCTCGCTTTCGACGATTAAGCTGGCGGGAGCGCATTCGGGGAATCCGATGGCGCGGGCGAATCGCGCTGCGCCGTCGCCGGCGATCAAGACATGCCGGCCATCTTCGAGCACGCGGCGCGCCAGCGTTACCGGATTTTTGATATCCTTGACCGCAGCCACAGCCCCGGCGCGCAGCCCGTCGCCTGCCATGATCGCCGCGTCCATTTCGACTTCTCCCAAGCTGTTGAGGGTCGATCCGGTACCGGCGTTAAAGAGAGAATTGTCTTCAAGGACGATGACTGCGGCTTCAGCCGCATCAAGCGCAGTGCCTCCGGCGCGAAGCATTTCCCAGCCCGCAAGCGCCGCTGCCCGACAGCCTTCAAGCCGCGCCGGCAGACTATCGTCTTTAATCGGCCCGGCGCCGCCATGGACAATGATCGATGGTTGGAGTTCTGTCATTTTGTCTTTGTTGTGTCGATGCCAATGATCGATCTCACCCCGAAGATCACGAAGGGTTCGGATAATTAATTCGAACTTCGTGCCGTTCGTACCACTTATAATTGACAATTTGCCCGGCTCGGGCAATTTGTCTCAGCTCAGATCGTCTCGAATTCGGATATTCTTCGCGCCAAGCTCGCAAAGGTCGCAAAGTGACGGGCCGAGGCCCGTCATTCCGACGGGATGCGAGGGATATCGGAAAGATTTCTCCCTTCGGTCGAAATGACATGCTTCCCTTGCCTTTGCGCCCTTTGCGTACTGTGCGCGAGTTGTTCCGAGTTTCGGGCACGCTCTGCCGCGCTAAGTCCTTCGTAATGAATTATTCTCCGGTGTCTTACTCACACGAGCTCCCGCAGCACTGCGCGGCAGGGCGCGCCGTCGGAACCGGCGAGTTTCACCGGCGGGCAAAAGAGTTCGTAGCGTCCCGCCGGCACTTCGGACAAGTCGACCCCTTCGAGCAGAATCACCCCATGATCCAAAAACGCCCGGTGCACCGGCACTTGCTCGCTGGCACCTGCCGCCGACAAATAATCCAAGCCCACCAATTTCACGCCGAGATCGACCAACGCCTTCGCGCCATCGACGGAGAACGGCGCGAAGTCAGCGTCGTAGACTCCCTTCTTCAGGAGCTGCGAATTACGCGTCTTGAACAGCACCCGGGTTTCGCCCTGGAGATTCGCCTTGGCTACGTCCGCGGCGGTGATATGCGTGCCCGGCTCGGCGGCGCACACCCGCGCCGGTCCGATAAACGTCTCCAGCGGCAACGCTTCGATGGTGATCCCGTCAGGCAAAAAATGAAACGGCGCGTCGACATGGGTGCCGGCATGAACGCTGGTGTGGATCGACGACGAGTTGTTGGTGTCGCCCTTGCTCATGCGCTTGCGCCCGATCAATTCCAGCGGCTGCGCCGTCACCCAGCGAATCGACTCCGGCGAAAGAGTCAAAGAAATATCGTAAAGTTTCATGGCAACGTCCTCCCACTGAACGATCTTATATTGCCGACGAGACAGAAGGGCAACCACCGAGCCTCCCCTTTTGCGTTCTTTGCGGCTAACCATCCGATTCCGAATCATTGCTCGCGGCAAATCATCGCCCCAAATGAATCGCAAAATTCCCCGCCACCACGCTGAGAATCCCGCCAATGACTTTCCAATTGACGGCCTCGACGTCGCGGAGAAATAGCGCGGCGAAGATCAACGACCAAACCGGGTAGCTGGCGGCGATCGGCGCGACGATGACCACGCGGCCAAGACTGATAGCCGTGATAATGCATAGAATCGAAAACGTCTCGCACAGACCCGTGGTGAGGAACGGCCACAGCGCCTGGCGATTCCATACCAACCGCTGAGAACTCGGCGAGACCGCCAGATAGATCAAGAAGCCGGCAAACGACACCAGCCCCATGAGTGCCGAGAAAAACAGCGGCTCGTTGGCCATGGTTAAGACATAGCGGCGGATCGGATGATTCATGCCGGTTAAAAAGGCCGCGCCCAAAGGTAGCAAAAGATGCCAGCGGCGAAAACTTGAGAGCTGCTGTTCCGGCTTCCACGAGACCAGAACGATACCCAAGACCACGAGGAAAGTGCCGAGAATGATCAGCGTCGAAGTTTGCTCACCGAGCACCAAGATCGCGATGGTTGCGCTAAAAAGCGGGCTGACCGACTGCAACGCGCTACTGCGCGAAGCGCCGATCTTTTCGACGCCGGTGTAAGCGAACAAGCGCACGCCTAACTGAAAAATTCCGACCACGGCAAAAAGTACAATCCCGGCGAGGGGCACGGCATGCACCCCGCCGGTGGCGAACACCGCGCTCCACAGAAGCGCATTCTGCATCAGGATCGACACCAGCGTCACCGTGGTCGGCGTCGAATAGCGCATGCCCGCCCGGGCCGACACCAGCGCTGCAGCGTAGAACACTGAGGTGATGAGCGCGAGAACTTGAGCCGTCGCTTCCGAGGTCATGGATCACGCGGCGGCAGGCATCGAAATAGTCGAGCGTCGCGGTCTCGAGTTTAACTCAGCCCCACGACGCACGACTGGGAAGAAAGCGTCAACTCTTCGCTAGTGTCTGGCGAAATTTTTCTCGATGTTCGTTGCTGTAGAGCCGCGGGAAGTTCTCCGGGTAAGCCTCGCCCGGCTCGACTTTCAAAGTCACGAACACCGGTCCTTCTTGTTGGAGGATTTCCGGCAGCTGCTTTTCCCACTCGGCGAGATCGGTGATCTCGTAGGTTTTTTTATAACCTGCGGTTTTAGCGAATTCGGCAAAACGGATGTTGCCTGAATTGGGCGTCAGCACCGAGCCGTTGGTTTCATAGCAGCCATTTTCACATAAACAGTGAATGTAGTTCTTCGGCGCTTGATTGCCGATAGTCACCAGCGAGCCGAGATTCATCAACAAACTGCCGTCGCCATCGAACACCACGACCTTCTTATCCGGCCGGCCCAGCGCCAACCCCAGCGCATGGGACGAACCCTGGCCCATGGCGCCGATGAAGGTGTAGTTCAAATCGCTCGGCGAGATATGGGTCAGCTCCTGGGCCGCCGTGTAGACCGCCACGACGATTTCGTCCTTGCGCTGGCGCGCAAAGGCCTTGAGCATTTCATCTCGTTTCATCATGTTAGCGTGGCTCCCTTCCGATCAGAATCGCGCTCGGCGCGGGACCGTCGAAGGATTTCTCGATGGCCGAATGAATCTTCGGCGCGTCGGCGTCGCGCTCGATCAAGCAATGATCGATGCCCATGACATCGCAGATCGGCTCGATGATCTTGACGCCGTATTTCTTTGACTTGCTTGGCTCGATATCAGGCTCCTTGCCCAGCAGCCCGACAACGATGCAGACGGGGAATTTACCCTCGACGGCGATGCCGCGGATGGAATTGATCGAATCGAGGAAGCCGGTGTACTGCATCATCAACACCGACTTGTGGCCGGCGGCGTAAAGCCCGCTGCAGATCGACACGCCTTCGTCCTCTTTGCAGACCTGGACGACTTTATAGTCCGGATCGGCCAGCAACCCCTTCAGCAAATAATGGCTGGTCACCCGGTCCGGCAACGCCACGACAAAGTGAATGCCGGCGCGTTTGAATTCATTCTTGATCGCCGCAGCAGTCAAAGGATACTCGGCCATAATTTTCACCCCCAAAGAATTCGTTCAAGGTTCAAGGGTTCAAAAGTTCAAGGTCCGCCCCCACCACCAAAGAACAGGGCCAAGCTTCAGCTTCGGCATTTTCCGATCCTTGTCCGAGAACCTTGAACCTTTGAACCTTGAACCCTT
>JBGTCC010000490.1:0-2460 GCA_041749055.1 Thermodesulfobacteriota bacterium
AGCTAGGAACTCTTATATCCGGTGCGCGGCGGGATTACGATCTGCTGGCCAGTTTTTGCCGCCGGGTTAGCGGTGGACAGCTTAGTCCCAGTCAGGTAATTATTCCGAAGCAGAAGGAGTTAGCCCGATGAACTACAAAACCGCCGTGATCGACGCCGATGCCCATGTGGTGGAGAGCGAACGGGTGTGGGACTACCTGGAAGGCGCCGAGAAGAAATTTCGCCCGACGTTGATGCCGTCGCCGGAAAATCCCAAGCGGCAAATCTGGGTGCTCGACGGCGAAAATCTCGGCCACAAGTTTCCCTCGCCCGATGAACAAGAGTCAGCAGCGCATCTGCAACGGTTTGGCCGGGAAGTCGGGACGCCGGTGGCAGCGCGCGAGCTTTCCAACGTGCAGCAGCGGCTCAAGCACATGGACGAGCTCGGCATCGACGTCCAAGTGCTGTTCAATTCGCTCTGGATCACGCCGCTCACCAGCCGGGCCGATGCCGAGATTGCGCTCAGCTGGGCGTGGAATCGTTGGTTGGCTGATGTCTGGCGGCTCGGCGAGGATCGCTTGCGCTGGACCTGCGTGGTGCCGGCGTTGTCGCCCATGGAAGCGGTGCCGCAGATTCGCTTCGCCAAAGAACATGGCGCTGTGGGCGTGTGCATGCGCCCTTTCGAACGGGACCGGATGATGACCGATCGGTTTTATTACCCGATCTACGAAGCGGCGGAGCTTCTCGATATCCCGGTCACGGTGCATCTGGGCAACGGCAGTCCGGAACTCTTCAAGCTCATGACTAACGAAGCCGGCGGCGGCTTTTCGACCTTCCGCGTGCCGACGGTGACGTCCTGTTACGCGCTGATCATGAGTGAGATCCCGCACCTATTTCCCAAGCTGCGCTGGGGCTTCATAGAGGTATCGAGCCAATGGGTGCCCTGGGTGATTCACGAGGCGATGCGCCGATCGCTTGGCAGTGCGCGGCCGATCTCGCGGGATTGTCTTTGCGAATACAATATCTATGTTTCGACTCAAAGCGACGACGATTTCCCCTATATTCTGTCCTATGCCGGCGAGGGGAATCTGGTCATCGGCACAGACTACGGCCACGGTGACACTTCGAGCGAACTCAACGCCATTGCGAGATTCAAGGCGATGGCGGAGCTGAGCCCGGAGGTGAAAAGAAAGATTCTGTTCGACAATCCCAAAGCGCTTTACGGGCTCTAGAATTTTCCATTTTGGATTGAGCCGCCATGGCGACGTTAATCTCAGCCGAAAAAGAAAAACAGCTTGCCGAACGCATGCTCGCCCTCGGCGTGCGCGAGTCCGATATCGACGAGCGGTTCGTCCGTTCTTCCGGCGCCGGTGGCCAGAACGTCAATAAGGTTTCTTCTTGCGTCGTGCTCCATCACCGGCCCACCGGTATTCGGGTCAAATGCCAACAGGAACGTTCCCAGGCGCTCGATCGCTTTTTAGCGCGCCGGCTCTTGCTCGAAAAGATCGACACCCGACAGCGCGGCGCGGCGAGCGCGGAGATGCAGCGTATCGAGAAGATCCGCCGGCAGAAGCGCAAGCGTTCGCGGCGCGCCAAAATGCGCATGCTTGACGACAAACACCATCAGTCGGAAAAGAAGGGGCGGCGCTCGACGGTGCGGCCGGGGCGCGACGATTAAAGCCTCTGAGCTTGCGCCATCCTTTTCAAGTTTTCTGCGGCATTGCGCCGCGGCTCGACTTCGTTCGATTGTCATTCTTGTCACTTTTGCCCACCGTTGACAGTGTCAGTGTTACGGTCCCTCAAGCTAACTATTTGAAAATTAAACGCTGCGGGTTGGCCTGTGGGTTGCTCAGTGCCGATAAGAAGACCCTGTGGAGTAGTACAACATGTTAAACGATCTGATCTTATTAACCTTGGTGGTGGTGCTGGTGCCGCTGGCAGCGATCATGATTTTACGCAAGCTCGGCAAGACCAAAAGAACCAAACGACCGATCACGAGCTTTCGCGTCGACCGAAGTAGCCGCTGAGATTTTCCCAACCCATCCGCTTGATCCCCTGTGACCGGCGATCTCAGCAAGATCGGTGGTTGCCCTTTGGCTATTTGCTCTTCTTCAGCTGATCGAGCAGGGCTTGGATCGGTTTGAAATCCATCCATTCAGGCCGGTTGATAAATAAGTATTCCTTATCCTTCCTTCGGCGCGCCAACGGCGGCAATATCTCTAGCGGTAGATCCTCGCGCATGGAGCCAACCCGCAATTCGTCCGTGTTGGCTTGGCGAAAGGCGATCTGGCCTTCCAGCGACAAAAACCAATTGAGAAAAACTTTCGCGGCGTTGGGGTGGGGGTGGCGATTCATCAAGACGATGGCCCCCGATCCAGAGCCGATGCCGGGCCGCTCGGTGATGGCGTAGGGATCGAGTTCGGCGACCGGCAGTCCCTGCATCTGGGCGCGGTCGATGCGCCGGCAGAGAAAACAGATGGAG
>JBGTCC010000491.1:0-16634 GCA_041749055.1 Thermodesulfobacteriota bacterium
ATATTCGGCGCGGCCGAGATAACTCAAAACGCCTTGCCGATAGGCGGAGCCGTGTTGATACCCGGGGTCTCTTTCGGCGACGCTCTGGAAGTAGGACAGCGCGACTTCGCTCTTGCCGGTTATGAGGGCGTTACGGCCAGATTGGAAATCACTGCCAATCCGGGCGCTAACGCAAGCCGACAAACCAACAAGAAATGAAACGAGAATGAGATGGTTTCTCACCTTCATGTTTCCCCCCGCGGATACTAGAAAGCATAGTAAGCGGCGTTAATAAAATCAACAGCGCCGCGCGAAAAAGCGTCTTGCGAAAAAGCCGGTAAGCTAGCCAGCTCAAGAAAAAAGAATCGTGATCCAGACCCGTAGTGCCACTAGCCCGATGACGATGCAGTATGCGTAACGCAAGGCCTGAGGGGATGCTAGGCTATGACTTTTTTCACCCAATACCGCACCGAGACTTGCGCCTATGACGACGGCGATCGTCATGAGGAATGGAATTTGTCCAGTGATGAGTTTCCCAATAAATCCGGCGAAGCCATTTAGGACGTGAATGATAAGACTGCTGCCGATGGTAATACGAGTTGGGATTCTTAAAACATACACGAGCAGGGGCACAAGTAGAAAATTGCCGGCGCCCAACAATCCGACAACGATTCCGACCGAGATGGAGATAGCGCCTAACGCGACGGGTCGAATGACGACTTTTTCTAAGGTTGCCGCTTCTTCATCGGCGGAAGGTCCCGGGAGAAACATCACGAGCCCGGCGACCAGCGTAATGACGCCGAACAGAACCAAGAGGAATCGTTCGGAAACCCATATTGACGCGATGCCGCCGGCAAGTGCGCCGACGGCCGACGAGAGCGCACCGACGAGGGTGAGTTTCATGTGGACTCTACCCTTGCGCCAGTGCGCAGCTCCACCAATCGCACCGGCAAAAAAAACCTGGGAAACGATCAAGGCGGCCGCGGTCTTGGCGTCTATGGGTTCCAATCCAAGATAAGGCGGCAAGTAGAGCAGCAGCGGAAATAGTAATACGCCGCCGCCCAACCCGATAAAACCCGCTCCGAAACCAGCGACCCCAGCCAAGCCCGTCACCAATAAGAACAAACCTGCACTCATCCGTGCCAGCCCACTCCACGGCGCAAGGTCAGGTCTGCTATAATGATAACAAAGTAACCGATGCTGACGTAGGCGTTGTAGTCAAAGAAAGCGCGATTGATCCGTGACAAATCGTTGGCTGAAACGATGCGGTGTTCCCAGAAAAGCACGATGGCGACGGCGGCGAAACCGAGCCAGTAAATGACGCCTAGGTACGCCGTGAGCCCGACTAACGCGAGAAAAACCACCGTGACGACGTGGAAGAAACTGGAAAGGCGCAATGCTCCGGCGACGCCAAAGCGAACGGGAATGGAATTGAGCCTTTGCTTCCGGTCAAAATCGCGATCTTGGAGCGAATAGATCACGTCGAATCCGGCGAGCCAAAAGAGCACGGCGAGACCGAGCAGGAGCGGCGTTGCTAACTCGTTGAGAGTCACCGCCGGGCCTGCGACGGCAAGCCATGCGCCGATCGGCGCGATCGACAGCGCTAGGCCGAGAAATAAATGCGAGGCCCAGGTAAACCGCTTGGTCAACGAATAGAAAAACACAATTACCAGGGCGACCGGCGACAAAAAGAAACAGATCCAGCTTAATTGAAAAGCCGCGTAAACGAACAGCAGCGACGCCGCGGCAGTTAAGACCGTCGCTTCCCAAACTTTGACCGTTCCTTGCGGCAGTTCCCAACCTTGAGTGCGTGGATTGAGCGCGTCGTATTTCCTGTCCGCCAGGCGGTTAAATCCCATCGCCGCGGTGCGCGCACTGACCATGGCGACCAGTATCCAAAGCAAACTGCGCAGCGTCACCGGATGTCGAGGCCAAGCGAGGGCGAGGGACGCCATCGCGAAGGGGAGCGCAAAGACCGTGTGGGAAAATCGCACTAGACTGCCGTAATCGGTGATTTTGGATTTTAGATTTTGGATTTTCGATTGTCGGAACGCCGCGCCAGTCATATGCCTAGTTTGCTCCATATCGAATCGACGTAATTTTTTGTTTGATCGTCCATGACGATGGCGTCGGGCCACTCTCGCTCGAAACCCTCGCTGCGCCACTTGCGCGTGGCATCGATACCGAGCTTAGACCCATAGCCGAGCACCGGCGCGGCATGATCGAGGACGTCGACCGGGCCGTCGGAGAAGATAGTGTCGCGTTTGGGTTCGATATTGTTACCGACTACCCAGGTCACCTCGGCGAGGTCGTGCACGTTAACATCATGATCGACGACGATCAGGGTTTTGGTGAACATCATCTGGCCCAGGCCCCAGAGCGCGTGCATGACTTTGCGCCCGTGGGCCGGGTACTCTTTCTTGATCGAGATGATCGCCAGGTTATGAAACACTCCATGCACCGGCAGATTCATATCGACGATCTCGGGCAGGGTGACGCGCAAGAGCGGCAGAAACAGTCTCTCTGTGGCTTTACCAAGATAGGCGTCTTCCATCGGCGGACGGCCGACGATGGTGGTCGGATAAATCGGATTTTTCCGATGGCTGATGCAGGTGACATGAAACACCGGATAATCATCGGCCAGCGAATAGAAACCCGTGTGATCGCCGAAGGGGCCTTCACGCCGCAGCGGCTCGGCTGGATCGACGTAGCCTTCGATGACGATATCCGAGTTGGCGGGCACTTCGATGTCGACGGTCAGGCATTTAATTAACTCGACGCCTTTCTTGCGCAAGAAGCCGGTAAAGAGGATCTCATCGATCTGCGGCGGCAGCGGCGCGGTGGCGGCGTAAATCATCGCCGGATCGCCGCCGAGGCAGACCGCCAATTCTAATTTTCCCTTGTTTTCTTTCTGTTGCTGAAAATGTCTGGCGCCGACTTTGTGCAGATGCCAATGCATGCCGGTGGTGCGCTTGTCGAAGACCTGCATGCGATAAAGCCCGACGTTTCTCGTGCCTTTTACGGCATCTTTGGAAAAAACCATTGGCAGAGTGATGAACGGCCCGGCGTCGCCTGGCCAGCAGGTCAGCACCGGTAGCAGGTTCAGATCAGGATCGCGATTGACGACTTCCTGGCATGACGCCTCTTTGACAATCTTGGGTGGAATGCCCGCCAGTTTCACCAGTTCGCCGAGTAGCTGGAGCTTGTCTTTGAACGACTTGGGCGGGCGGGTTTGGATTAGCTTGGCAATCTCGGCGGCGAGCTCCTCGATGTCCTTCACACCCAACGCCAACGCCATCCTCTTGCCCGAACCGAAGGCATTGATCAAAACCGGGATGTTTTTGCCGACGACGTTTTCAAAGAGCAATGCCGGGCCGGCGGATTTCATCACGCGATCGGCGATCTCGGTGATTTCCAACTCGGCCTTGACCGGGTGGGATATCCGCTTCAACTCGCCCTCGCGCTCCAAAACTTGAAGGAAATCTTGCAGGCTGTTATATGCCATAGTTGAACTCGAATTCTGAATGAAACGCAATAATCCGCTAAAAAGCAAGCCGATTGCACGGTGTCCATGAGCCTGCCAGCTAGGCTAGTCGCGCAGTCCGCCGGCAAAAAACGATTGGGCCATGGGTCAGCGATCAAATCGAGTGGCTGACAGGACGCGGGCCCAACGCCGTCGCGAACCGACCGCGGATGCGAATCGCCCCGCGGCCAAGACAACGGCTCTGTGGTTCAGTGCGATCTTTGCTATCGCGCTGCTGCTGCGATTTGTTCACCTTTGGCAGATCGAGGCGATGCCGCTCTTCGACAACCTCGCCGGTGACGGCCGGACTTACGACGAGTGGGCACAGCGAATCGCCGGGGGTGACTGGCTTGGCAGCGGGGTATTTTACCAAGCGCCGTTATATCCCTATTTTCTCGCTGTCTGGCAATTTGTTTTTGGCCACAACCTTTGGCTGATTCGTTTCTTGCAGATCCTCCTCGGGGCGTTGTCTTGCGCCTCACTCTTTCTTGTCGGTGAGAAATTGTTTTCCCGTTCGGCGGGCATCGCCGCCGGCTTGGTGCTGGCTATCTATGCACCGGCAATATTCTTCGATGCGTTGATTGAAAAAAGTATTCTTGACCTAACGTTGCTCTGCCTGATGCTCTGTCTCCTGGCGGATGTCGGTCGAACCCATTACCTGACGAAATGGTTGGGCATTGGGTCGCTGCTGGGACTGCTGGGCCTGTCGCGCGAGAATGCCCTGATCTTGGCCCCGCTGGTCGTAATATGGATATTGGTTGCGCTTCCTCGCGAACTGCCGGCGCTCCGCGCTCGCTCGCTGGGCTGCTTCCTGGCCGGTTTATTATTCGTGCTGGTCCCCGTCGGGTTGCGCAACTTGATCGTTGGCGGCGAGTTCACGCTTACCACCTCGCAGTTGGGACCGAACTTTTTTATCGGCAATAACCCGGTTGCCGACGGAACCTACGGATCGGTTAGGCAATTCATCAAAGAGGTTCAGCTGGAAGGTCCGGACGCTAAGCGCCTAGCTGAAAGAGCGAGCGGCCGCGCACTGCCCCCAGGCGAGGTTTCCGGTTACTGGTTGCGCCAGTCGATCGCATTTATCGCAGCCCAACCGGGTCAATGGCTGAAGCTTTTGGGGCGGAAGTGGGTGTTGGTTTGGCATGCGCGCGAGATCGAGGACTCCGATGATTTTTACATCTACCGCCAGTTCTCGGCGCCGCTGGCGCTTTTGGCGTGGTTCGCTCACTTCGGCGTACTGGCGCCGCTTGCCGCTGTCGGAATATTTTTTACCTGGCGCGAGTGGCGGCGGCTGTGGCTTCTCCATGGGATGATTTTGGGGCTCGCCGGCAGTGTGGCGCTCTTTTATGTCTTTGGCCGATATCGTTACCCGCTGGTGCCGTTTTTAGCGTTGTTCGCTGGGGTTGCGATTGTCGAGTGGGTCCGGCTGTTGCGCCAAAAGAAGTGGTCCCAAGCGATCAAGGCGTCGATAGTACTGGCAATCACAGCCGGGGTCGTCAACTGGCCCCTTGGCGGTGCATCCGGGCCAGGTGCGGCGGGCTATAATAACTTGGCCAATGCCTATGCCAAGCAGGGTGATGTCGATTTGGCGATCGGCGCCGCCTTGCGCGCCCTGGAGATTCAAGCGGACTATGGTGTGGCCCACTATAATCTCGGCAATCTGTACATGCGGCAGGGACGACTCGATCTAGCGCGGCGCCATTTTGAAGAAGCGCTGCGGCTGTTGCCCAACTATGCCGAGGCACATAGCAACTACGGCCAATTTCTCGCCGAGCGCGGCGATCTCGCAGCGGGAATGGAACATTTCCAAAAGGCGATTGCGCTCAATCCATCCGTGAGCCGTGCCCATCTCAACTTCGGTGTCGCCTTGGCGAAAACCGGGCGCATGAAAGAAGCGATCGCGCCGCTGCAACAGGCAGCAGCGCTTAGTCCGGAGGCCGCCGAGCCGATTTATTATCTGGGCAGCGTCTACGCGGCGCAGAATCGTTACGCCGAGGCGGAGGCGGCGTTCAACCAAGCACTGCAACGGCGCGCCGACTTCGCGCCAGCGCATCAGAGTCTGGCTCACCTTCTAGAGCTTCAAGGACGAAAGGCACAGGCGCTGCAGCACTATCAGGAATCGGTTCGCTTGATGAAACAGGGCGGGATGAATCCGTCCATCAAATAGACTGTCGATTCGCCAGGGCGCGGGTTTGGTCGGATGACGTGCTGGTGATTCTGCCAAGGCTCACTGCGTTCGCAGGACCACTGACGACGGCGGATCGATGAGCTTGATGAATGGGATCGGATCGTCGGCGAACTTGATCGGAACGATTTTGACCGCGGGCGTGGCGTTTAAGCTTTCCAGCCAATGATATTTGATGACGATTTCCCGGCCTTTCAAGTCTCGCAGCTCCAAGCGGTTGGTGCTTACCTGCACTTTGCCTTCGCCTTCGACAAACCAGCTCAGGGGCTGATTCACTTTCATCAGATGCACCGGCCCGATGCGCCGATCGACCGTGACGAGACCAGGGATCGACAGCAGCTTTTTAACCGAAGCCGGATAAAAGGCGACTACCGCGCCGATGTTGTACAAACGCAGATAGTTGCGCAGTTCGTCGTCGGGGATCGCGCCGATATCACGCTTGAAAAGTTTGCCCGAATGAAACTCGGCGAAATGGTGGCGGTCGTTGTAAAGGTTGATCGGCCCGCCGATCAGCTGCCGGCCGGTCAAGTGCGGCAGGAAAGATGACAGATACATGCCGTCGTAGATAAAGCCGGTTTCATCGCCGGATTCTTCGAAAAGCACTCTGGCGCCGGGAGGCGTTTCGCGGCCAACCCAGTCGACGATCTCGATTGTTTCCGGATGCATTGTTGTGCGCGATTGCAGTTTACCCGTCGACTCTGTCTGGACGACATTGATCGTGAACGCCAGGGCGCCCAGCCCGGCGATTACCGGGACTAGGTGAAAGCGAAACGTTTTCCGACCGATAAGCCATGGGTTGAGGCAATATGCCGCGCCAATCACAAGGAAAAGGTCGAACGGGACCTTGAAACGCAACGGCTGCCAAGCTGCGAGGGCTGGAATGAAGGCGCCGAAGTAGGTTATCAGGAATAAGACCGATAGACCGGCAGTGAGGGCAATGCCGACAGGGTGGTTGTCTTTCTTGATTAATTCGATGGTTCCAAGCACGCCCAAAATCAACAACATGAGGCGAAAGCCTTTTTCGACAAACGATGGACGAAACGTCCAATACCCCTTGGCACCGAGATAATCGATCAAGAAAGTAAACGGATCGCTGCTGGCGAACAACGGCAGCTGATTGACAATGGCTGACGCGATATCGTCGTGGCGGTGATTGAACGCGGGCACGAGCCAAGCGAAATTTACTATTAGGCAAACCGCCAGCGCTGCAACCACCCAAAAAAACAATTTTCCGTTGATTCGCCTCGAATGAATAATAAGCAGCGCCATCATCGATGGTAAAAAGATGACTAGCGACTGGACGTGCAGTGATAGAATCATCGCCGCGAACAAGAGCCAGCCAGCATGGAGTAGCCCTGGTTTCGGCGACTCCATGACCAAGCGGTAGAACAATGACACTCCCCAGACGCTGAAATACGCAGCCGCGGGAAAGCCGATCATGCCGTAGAAAAACATTTCTCGCGGCAACGAGTTCCACCAGTAGAGAGTTCCCATCAGGGCCGAGACGACCGCGATCTGGTTTTTTGATTCGTGATCGTAGTAAAAATGACACGCCGCAAAATACATTAGCCCCGGTATGCTCGCCATGGCCAGGAATGGGGTGATTTTGAACCATTGAACCGGCGCCAGTGCGATCGTCGAAAGTCCCAGGGCGGCGAACTCAAAAAACTTAATGCTCAAATCTTGGATCGTGTTCGATGGATAGCCGGCCATGAAGTCGGGGTTGTAGCCCCAAACGCGACCGTCGTTGCTCCAGAGCGCTTCCAGCGATCTGAGGTGATGAAAGTGTAGTCCCCAGTCCTGATCGATCAGTGGCTGGTTGCCAAATAGCGCGTGAATGGTTTCAAAGCTCAGCGCCAGGGCAGATACATGGAGTATCACAACTACACTCGCCCATCTCGGGCAATGGGAATTCTGTACTGCGGTCGAGCCGCGATGCAATCGTGAGCGCGCCGCGGGTGAGTCGTTGGTTGGCTTTTTTCTTTGTTGCCGGCTTTTTGCCAAGGTGCACCATCGCGCTTTAGGATGAAATCGATCAGCTAATCGTTGAGTATCGGTGGGTACTCGCGCCTTTGAACTATGGGGTCCGAATAATAATCGATTTGAAGTTTACGCCAGGTATTTAGACGGGCGGCCAGATTTTTCACCATCAGTGGCTGGGTGGCGGCAAGATTTTGTTTCTCCCCAGGATCGGTTTCAAGGTTAAATAGCCGATGTTCTCGCAATCTTTCATCGTAGATGAGTTTGAAGCCTGCGCGGACGATGCCGTATTGATAGGCGTCGGGTGTTTGCGCGACCATGTAGGCCGATCTGTTGGGATTCGTCGGTGTGCCGAACAAATCGATGCCTTGAAAACTTGGATGGTTGGGCAGGCCCAGTAGCCCGGTAATAGACGGTGCAATATCGACATGCTGGGCGAGGCGATGCTCGAGCCCAGCTTTGAGTCCGGGCGCGCGGACGATCAAGGGAACGCGCATGACTTCGTCGAAGATCGCGCTAGCATGAGAGGCAAACCCATGTTCATAAAAAGCCTGGCCATGATCGCCTGTGATGACGACCAGGGTGTTGTCCCACTTGTTCTTGAGTTTGAGATGTTGAATAAGACGCTGAATTTGAGAATCAACGTACGCTAGACTATCCGCATACACATCTTTGACGATCTCGACCTTGTCCTTCGGGAAGTAGGCGAAGCGAATCGTGAAGTCGAGTTTCGCGGGTCCGAATCGTCGCGGAAAGTCCGGCGGGGTGGGGTAAGGGAGATGGCTGTTCTGAAAATTTAGCGCCACAAAGAAGGGGTCGTTACCAAGGCCATCAAGCCATTCCAGGGCTTCATCGACGGTCGTGCGGTCATCGAGGCTCCCGGCATGATTGGAGTCTCGAGCCCAAGCGGCGAATCCGGCGTCTCCTGCCATGAGATAGGTGGGCTTCTTTGAATTGGCGGCATGAATAAATCGATCGAGATTTCCAGTTTCTAAATAGTTGTTCATGCCGCTCCAATTTTCATTCGATGACGAGAAGATCGCGGTGCGATAACCGAGAGCCTTAAGCAAGTCATAGATCAACACTCGTGGATAAGTCGGATTTTTTGGGTAACTATACATGGTTGCCGAGCGTAGCGGATAATGAGACGACAGTGGCACGATGGTAGCGTAATTGGTGTGGCTCGACTGGGTGTAGCTGTTCAGGAACACCCGCGCCTCGCTGGCGAGTTGGTCCAGCGCCGGCATGACTTCCCGGCTAGCGCCGTACGCGCGCAATTGATCGGCGCGAAGCGATTCGACGGTCAGCAGCACGACATTCCATCGGTGGTGGGGGTTTTGCCGAGCCAATACGGTGTATCGATCGACCGGCATGAGCGGCCGTTGCGATATCCGAAAACTCTTGTCGAGGGGTAGTCCCGTTAATGAATCACTTGTCTGTTTGACCAGTTCGGCGAACGCAAACGACCAGGGGCCGGAGATATTTTCGCGGATTCTGGCGTAGACGATCCCAGCCTTTGTGGATTTACGATCGCCGCCTTGGCTGTACACGAAGCCGAGCAGCGCGCCGATCGCAAAAACAACGATCGCTCGGCTGCCGATTCGCATTATCGTAAGCTGAGCTGTCGGCGAATGCGCGGAAACCCAGCGCGGAATCGCCACGGCTAGGACAAATGCGCCGACCCCGGCGACCGCGACGATGGCACAGGCAATATCGAAGTCGACCCAATGGAAAACCTGCAGCGGATGCGGCGCCAGAAAGATGAACACTTGCTTGCCGATAAAGCTGCCGGTTTGCCAGAATAGACTCCAGCTCGCGCCATAGAGTATGAGCACCAGCCAAACAACCGATGTGCCCAGGAGGCGGATGATCCAAGTTGTCCTGGGCCCATGGGAGACATATCTCTGAATGGCGATGACTCCGGATGCCAGCGCGGCGCCGATGACAAAGGTCACGAATGTGAGTAGAGTGACCGACTCACTGAAAAGTAGCAGTTGGGCGCCGACAGGCAATTCCTGACTATGAAACGCGCTACGGGAAATGAATACGAATAACGTAAAATCGAGAAACACCAACGCGCACCATGCTAGCATGATGGCGGTTAGATTCGGTCGTAAGGTGGAATATCTTTCCAGAAGCGTTTCGATCATCGGTGGTTGGCTTTACGATTACGCGCTAACGCCCTCGGTATTATGTTTTGATCACAATAAAGCGGCTTTAGCGACCATTGGCCTCCCATGAAAAGTTAACTCGAGAGGTCTCAGGGATAGATAACCTAGTGAGGACTGTGAGCATGCGACGAATACTTCAAAAATAATTCACAAGCACCGAAAAATGTTCACCCAGACTCATCAAGCGTATTGGCCATTTGACTGACGAGTCGGTTTGCCCTGTGCAAAAATACCCGCAAGTGCGGCCATGCACAAGCATGCAATCGGCGCAGGTAACCGCCGACACGTGAGGATAGGGGTTTGAACGCGATTTAATAGTATGTTCTGTTTGAGCATTTCTCGAGACGACATGAAGCTTGACCGGCGGCCGCGCGTCGACGACGAAAAAAATGTTTTTGCATGCCTAGTGCCGCGCATTTTCAATTGGATCGTGAAAACTCGTACGCTTCAAACCGGCGAAAAAGTTCAGCAGCATAAGCAATTCGACTAGCGTTTCGGCCGCTACGATGAAATTCCCTGCGGGCTCTTTGGCCCACCAGCAACAGCTTGACCGGTGGACCGCGGTCACCATACTCCTGTTTTGTTGGGGATTGTTCGCAACGGTAGAGCAGCGTCCGTTTACGCTGCAAGGTGCCGTGGTCGAAGCCCTGGTGGAGCGCGGCCGGTTGCATTTTGTTCATGGCAACATCAAGGAAATCGCCAATGAACGAGTGTTCGAAAACCTCGACAGCAAGACTGCCGCATTCCGTGAACTTTTCAATATTTTCCCCTACGGCGGCAGGTACTATGTGAATCATGCCCCCGGACAATTTCTACTGGCGGCGCCTTGGTATGCCCTATGCGTGCAATTGGGATGGCGATTTGAAACACACGCGGATCTGGTGTGGAAAATTTTGGTCTGGAGCTTAACCGCGCCCCTAGGCGCGCTCGGAGTCATGGCGCTTTTTGTGCTGGGGCGGCACTGGGACGTTCCATGGCTGACGGCGGCTTTTGCGAGCATGACCATTGCCTTATCGAGTCCGTGGTGGGCCGCGTCTGGAGTGCTCTATCACGACAGTCTGGCGGTTGCTGTGATTCTCATCGGCCTAGTGATCTGGCAGTGCCGGCCAACCGACGATGGCCTTGGCCCATCCTTATGCGCGCTGGCTGCCGGCTTTCTCTTCGCATTCGCCGTGGTGACGACCTATTTGGTGCTGCCGATCGTTTTGCTGATGTGCGTGTACCTAATTGTCAGCCGCCCGTCGAGCCGCGCCATGGTTTGTTTCACGTTGGGGTTTTTGCCGACGCTGTCGATTCTGCCGATTTCTAACGCGATCGTTTTTGGATCGCCTTTTGCTACCGGCTATTCGGCCGGCGGATTCGACCAGAATTTTCCCTCGCCCCTCAATCTGTCTAATGCTTGGGAGAAAATGGAATTTTACCTGTGGCAGTCAGAGTATGGCTTGTTATGGTCGTTTCCGGTGTTCTTTCTGGGCGCCATCGGCTTGACGTTGAGTGCGCCGCTCAAGCCTCGTGTGCGGCATATGTTGATGCTATTAGCGGCAGTCCATTTCTTGTTTATTGTAACTATGGAGCATCATGGCGCGGTGGGGTGGGGCATGGGCCGTTTTTTCCTGCCGTTGTATCCGATTCTCGCGTTGGGGCTGCCGGCATTCTTTCACCTCGCGGGTTGGCCAGGAAAAGTCGGCCGTGGGCTAGTCTTTTGCACTCTATTCTATAGCGTAGTCTTCGCGGTGGCGGCGACCCATTACGGTGTGCAAGGCGTTATGGCGCCGAACGTATGGACACTCAAGCAGCGAATCATGGCAGATTACGGCGATTTTCACCAAAGGCTATTTTGGTTGGCGCTTGTCGCCGGTGTTCTCGGAGAGACGATCCTCCAGGTGTTTTCCGAAGGGAATGGACCCGTGGTCTCTGGAAATGCGCGCGGATCGCGCCGGAGAGGCCGGCAGAAAAGTAAACTCGCCGTTGCGGCGTCGTCGCGCAAGCCCGGCAAAAAAAAATAGCCACTGGCGCGGGCAAGCGTCGCACGAACGTTAGACTACAGTTCGACGAATTAGATGAAGGCGAAGAAAACTCAGCGCCGCAGACCGGCGGGTTCACGAACGGCTCCGGTGACTGATCATTTGTCGGCGGCACAGCTGCAGACATTTATCAGGGATTGCCGAATGCCATCGGGGCCGGGGTTTTTCCCGTGGTTCATTATTGGAGTCACCTTTCTGGTTTTTTTACCGGTACTCAACAATGGTTTTGTTGGTTCCGACACGCGACCTCTCGTCGAAAACCTCGGGTATCGCGGGCTCGGCTGGGCACAGCTTCAATGGATGTTCACGGGCTTTCACTTCGGTCAGTTCCACCCAGTCGCCTGGATGAGTCTCGGTATAAACCATGTGTTTTGGTGGACGGACCCATTTGGCTATCACCTGATAAATTTGTCTGTCCATATCGCCAACGCCGTGATCTTCTATCACATCGCTGTGGCGCTGCTGGTTCACTGGAATAAGGCCAATTCATACCCCGGCGTAAACTGGTATGGGTTGCCTGCCGCGGTCGCTGCCCTGAGCTTCGCGCTTCATCCGCTCCGGGTGGAATCGGTGGCATGGGCGTCTACGCGCGGAGAACTCATCGCCTCGATGTTTTTTCTCTTGAGTCTGTTAATTTATCTCAGGGCGAACGCCGGCGCGGCAGGTGGTGTAATGAGCGCGGCCTGGAGATTTGCCTCGCTAGCGACGTTTCTGCTTAGTCTTCTAGCCGGACCGAGTGGATTCTTTTTGCCTGCGGTCTTGTTGATCATGCACCATTATGGCCGAAGGGGGGAGGGCAGTCCGAAAAGCGATATGCCGGGCAGCGCAGTACGATCGGTGAGACATCAGTTGCCCTATATACTCCTGTCGGGTGCGTATGCGGTCGTGGCGGTCATCGCCGGTCGTTATGATGATCCATCCCGCCAGACTACCCACCGAGGAAACGTACTATCTTGGGCTCTGGATCAGCTCGCAGCACCGGCGCTTTATTTATGGAACGCAGTACTGCCGATCGGATTGACGCCGGCTTACGAGTTATCGGCATCGTCTATGGCGGTATTTATCGCAGCGAGTATGGTTCTCGGCGCCATCGTTGTCGTCCTGCGTCAGAAGTGGCCGGCATTAGTCCCATTGTGGCTCTGTTATATATTGCTGTTGCTGCCGGTTTTCCGCGACGGGTTTCCGGTCGAGCAAGTCGTCGCCGATCGCTTCACCTACCTTGCCGCGCTGCCCTGGGCGCTGTTGATCGGGGCCTGTGCTGAACGCGGTCTCTATGTCGTTGCGGTCCGAGGAATGCGAACCCCACTTTTGGTCTCCTGTGCATCGATCATTGCTGCTGGTTTAACCACTTTAGGTGTCCTCACTTGGCGCCAAATTCCGCTGTGGCAGGACGCTGAGACTCTGTGGCAGAATGCTGCCGCGGTGAATCCTACCAGCTCAGCGTATTACAATCTCGCGATGCTGTCCGAGTCACAGGGCGATTACGGCGACGCAGTTTCGTCATACCGCCGCGCGCTAGAGCTCAACCCAGAGCGCTGGGATGCCCACGAACGTGCGGGCGCGTTACTGTTTAAACAAGGAAAGATGGCCGAAGCGCTCGTACACTATCGGGTGGTTGTTCAATTCAATCCGAACTCCATCGAAGCTCGCGAAAACTTAGCTACCGCTCTGGCCAACCAATCCCAGCCACGCGAAGCTGTAGAGCACTTACGAAAACTCATACAATTATCACCCGAAACCAATCGAGTGCGGGTCAAGCTCGGGACAATTTTGGCTGTCGAAGGCCGCCTAGACGAGGCGGCGGAAATCTTAGCCGTTGCGGCAAAACAAGAGCCGAAGGATGGCCGCATTCTCTTGCAGCTAGGGCGGATTTTGGCCGCCCAGGGAAAACTCGACAACGCGATCGTCCATTTACGCGAAGCGACAAGACTGCTGCCCAATGATGCTGAAGCCCAAGAAAGCTTAGGTCTCGGTCTGTTGGAACTCGGAAGAAAAGCTGAAAGCGCCAAGCACTTAGCAGAAGCGGTGCGCATCCTACGGTCGAGCCCAACGGCGAGATGAGTTTCTTGCTCGAGCGTTACATCGCACAGCGCCGACAAGCGCCGATCTCTTCAGTTTGAATTTTTGCGAGAGGCATAGAGGGTCGATTGACACCACCGGGCTTTTATCTTTCCATTGTTGTTCCGGCGTACAATGAGGCGGCAAGGTTGCCGAGCACACTTCGACGTATCCAGGAATATTTGTCGCGGTCCTCAGTGAGCGCCGAGATCATCGTAGTTCTCGATGGTTCAACCGATGCGACACTCGAAATCGCCCGCACGGCGGCACGCGATGTGCCTCAACTCAAGATCCTTGATCGAAAAGTCAACCGCGGCAAAGGCTTTACGGTCAGGGAAGGCATGCTCGCCGCCTCGGGACAGATTCGGCTGTTTTGCGACGCCGATAATTCCACTGATATCGCTCACTTTGACAAAATGAAGCCGCTGTTCGACCATGGCTACGATGTTGTCATCGCGTCGCGCAATGCAGCGGACGCGCTTGGGGCGGTGCAGGTGGTGTCTCAGGCCTGGTACAAGCGCGCCATCGGCCGGATGGGTAACCGGATCGTGCAGATCGCCGCGGTGCCGGGGATCTGGGATACCCAGTGCGGCTTTAAGGCCTTTCGTGCCGAAGCGGCGGAGAGGATCTTCGCGCAGACGACCATCGAGCGCTGGGGATTCGATATCGAAGTGTTGGCGCTGGCGCAACGGCTGGGTTACAAGATCGGCATCGTTCCGGCACGTTGGCTCAACGACGACCGCAGCCATGTAAAATTGTCAGACTATCTCCATGTCCTCGGCGATACCTTCACCGTGCGGCGCAATCTGTTAAGCAAAAAGTATCGGTTGTGAAGGTCGAGTGAGTCTCGCCGCAACCCGCTCAGTGGGCCAACAGCGTGCCCATCCAACTGACCGCTAGGCCAATGGCCAGAAAAACCAGAGTCATCGGATTGCGCTGCTCGATGCGGTGCACATGGGGCAAAATGTCGGCGGTGGCGATGGCCAGGAACGTGCCGGCGGATAAGCCGATGGCGACGGCGACATTCTCTGGAGAGAGCACCCGGAAGCAGAAATAGGCCAGCAGCGCGCCGATGGGGGTGGTGAGGGAAAACAGCAGATTGAGCTTGCCGACTTTATGGCGCTCCCAGCCGGCGGAGAGCAGGATCGACGAAATCGACATGCTGTCGGGCATCTTGTGAATGATCACGGCGAGCAACACCGCCGGGCCGAGCTGCGGCAGAATCAGGCCGGCGCCGAGGGCGATGCCGTCGAGCAAACTATGCAGCGAGATGCCGAGAAACGCGGGAATGCCCATTTGATGGATATCGCAGTCGTGCTCTTCGCAGGCGTGGACGAAGACAAACCGTTCCATGACAAAGATCAATAGGAAACCCGCCAGCACCGGCAAGCCGAGGTATTCTCCCAGTACATTGCCGATCTCCGGCAACATGTGAAAAAACACCGCGCCGAGCAGGACGCCGGCACTAAAGCTGAGCAGCAGGGCGAGGGCGCGTTGGGACATCGCGCGCATCAATGGCAAGAAGCCGCCAAGCAGCGAGATGAAAATCACCGTCGGCAAGTATATGGCTAGGGCGGACATAATGAATAACGTCGGAAGCTAGCATAGGCTCAGCTACGTCGCAATCTATGGGTAATCGGCGGAACTTCCAAGCATGATAGCCGGTCGTTGAGACAAATTGGTTGCCAGCCGGGTTCAACGATGGTAACGATTTTACATGCAAAATTGCTCATATTTAAGAAAACCTGATTCCTGGTTATTTAACTTTGCGGTTTGCGCCTTGTCGTTGGCGGTGGGAGCAGGCTGCTCAGTGGTCGGCTCAGAAGAGCGGGCGACAGCCGAACTCAAGGACAAGGATGGCAAGACCGTCGGGCGGGCATCGTTTGTTGAGGTCGATAACGGCGTGCGGATTAGATTGGAAGCCAAAGGTCTCAGCGCCGGTCTCCATGCGGTGCATATCCACGCGGTCGGTAAGTGTGAGGCTCCGGCGTTTACCAGTGCCGGCGGACACTTCAATCCGGCTCAAAGGAAACATGGCCATCGCAGTCCGGAGGGCGCCCACGGGGGCGATTTGCCCAATATGTTGGTAGCGAAGGACGGCATGGGCCGTTTCGAAGTGTTCACCGACGGAGTGACGCTTCGAGCCGGGCCGCTATCGGTCTTTGACGCCGACGGCAGCGCACTGGTGATTCACGCCGGAGTCGACGATTACGCCACCGACCCGACGGGAAACGCCGGAGATCGCGCGGCCTGTGGATTGATTGTCGCGCGCAACTGATGGTTCGCCGTCACCCGTCTCGCGATGGTTTGAGAGGTTCGGCTTCAGCCGGTAAGTTTTTTTAAATCTTTAAAATCTTCGATGATGTCGAAGTCTTGCTGCAGACTATCCAACTTCTCGCCGATCTGTTCGATTTTTTCGTTAGCCAAGTTGCCGAGAAAGGCATCGGCCTTGGCCAGATGAATGACTTTGCGCGGTTCGAGTTTCATCAGCCGCGCCGCGCTGGCGTCGACGGACACGAAGTCGTCGCCGAAGATTAGCACTCCAGCGTGTTTCGCATTGCCTTGCAACGGGCCGTTGCCCTCCATGCCGACGATACCGTCGACGATGGCAAACTGCGGCAGCGGCAGGGAGCTGTTGATATCCAAGATGCTGTTATCGATACCCTGCCAATGGAGAATGTTCTTCGGCCAGCCGTAGACCGTCCCGGGAATGA
>JBGTCC010000492.1:0-8876 GCA_041749055.1 Thermodesulfobacteriota bacterium
ATCTCGGCGCCCAACCGGTTTTTTTTCTTTCCGTGCAGCTGCTGATGTTTCGTGAAAAGATGCGCAACGTCGAACCCATGACCGGCATGATGCAAGGCTGGAGCGACGACGACCTGCGCCGCGCCGCGGCGATCATCGCGAAACTGCCTGCGCCGAGAGCCAGCGCGAATGCGCTCGATGCCGCCCGCGCCGAAAGTGCCCGAGCCCTGATCCAGCAACATCGTTGCAACTTCTGCCACCAGCAAGATTTTTCCGGCGCGGACAACGCGCCGCGTCTCGCCGGTCAACGTGAAGATTATTTGGTCAAAGCTTTACGCGAGTACAAAAACAACAGCCGGCGCGCCTACGACCCATCCATGGCAGATGCCCTGCATCCGCTCACCGATGCCAACTTCCAAGATCTCGCCCACTATCTGTCCCGTCTAAAGTGATCGGGTAGAATCGCGGAAAAGAAGGTTTCACCAAGAGGTGAATCATGACCTTAGGCACGCCCACAGAGAATGAAAAGGGAGGGAATTCTCTCCCTAAGCCATCTGCTCGACTCGTCATTCCCGCGCACGCGGGAATACAGGTTTGGTCTGCGCCCAATTAGTCTAGATACCCGGTTTTCGCGGGTATGACGGAACCCAGGTGACCTCTCCAATGTGCGAAACCATCGCCTTACATCCGCCTTACATCTATTTTCGGAGGAGGACACGATGCGCATGAAGTTCGGAGTTTTGATTACCGTTGTTTTGTGCGCTTTGTGCTCTTTGCGGCCAATTCTCCCAGTTCGAATATTTTTACGTCGTGCTCTCCGCGATTTCTTCTTCCTACTTCCACCAACTGATCAAGACGACACCGCTGAGGATGAGTACCGTGCTAACAACTATGCGTAGCGTCACCCGTTCGACGTCGCGCAAGAACAGCGCGGTGAGGATCAGCGAAATCAAAGGCGCCGTGCTGCTCAAGGGAATCACCACCGACACTTTGCCGAGATCCAAAGCGTGGTAGATAGACGTCATGGCGAAGCTCACGGTGATGCCGGCGGCGAGGAACCACCAGACGCACCGGCGGTTCATTTTCCAACTCTCTTCGGTCTTCTCGACGTACCACATCACCAGCACGGAGATGACCAATGACGAAGTCGCGGTCACCGCGGCGGCGAGAAACGGATGGGGCACGGCGGCCATGCCGAACTTGCGCACCACCTGAGACGCGCCGGCCAGCACCGAGGCGGCGATGGGGAACCAGAGATAGACCGCCGAGCCGGCGAGCTTCATCGCCCCGTGGCGCCACGACAAGAGCGTGATGCCGCCGATGATCATGAGTGTCGCGACAATGATCGGCAAGGTGATCTCCTCGCCGAGAAAGACAATCGCCATGGCCGCGCTAAACAGCGGCGTGCTGGCGCGGATCGGATCGGTAATCGCCACACCCAACGCATCGATGCCCTTGTAGGTGAGTAATCGTGTCAGGCCGGGCTGAAAGAAGCCGACACCGACGAAAATCAGCAACGAAGCCGGCGTTACATTGGCCATCGGTACGAACAGCAACGCCACCGTCCAGAGAAAGACGATATTGATCAGCAGACTGCTGATCACGCCGGTGGCTGGGTTCGAGTAGCGCAACGCCTTTTTCGTAAAGATGTTGTGCGCTGCGAACAAGAAAGCGTTGGCGAGGGCGTAGAACTCAGCGGGAATGGAACTCATGTTGTGGAGCGAAATCGACGGTGAATATAATATGCAGTACCAATGAGAGCGAGCTATACAGGCTCGCCAACCTAAGCGCAACAAACCTTGGACGGCCAATGAAAACGATTATGCGAACTGAATGACTAAAGGCTCCAAGGCCGACGGGGCGACGTGCGTTGACGAGAAGTCGACTCTTTTCCGTCTTTCCGGCGCAGGCCGGAATCCAGGTTTCTTTTGCCGGTGAACCGAAGACGAAGATGGATAGCGGCTGGAGTTTATGCTGAGCCCTGTCGAAGGGCCGGTATGACGGATTATTATTTCGTTGAAGATAGAGAAATCATTTCTCAGCGCTGGCGAGGATGACCTCAGCGGCCTTCTCGCCAATCATGTAAATCGCGCTGACGATGAAAAAGCCGGGAATGCGCGGAAACACCGAAGCATCGACGACGCGCAGTCCTTGCGTTCCATGGACGCGGAAATCGCTGCTCAGGACGCCGTCCTGGTCCCGCGGACCGATCGCGCAGCTGCACGACGCATGATGTCCCCAGGCATTGTCGCGGACAAATTCTCGCAACTCATCGTCGGATTGATATTGTTCACCGGGGACTTCCTCGTTGGCGATCAGTCCCTGTTCGCGCAAATCCTTGGTCATCGCCCGGACAAACTGAATTCCCTCGACGACGGCCTCTAAATCCTTGCCCTGGCGATCGCTGCCTTCGTCGAAGTACCTAAAGTCGATGTTGGGCGGCTGGCGTGGATCGGCGGATTGCAGCGTAACCGTGCCGGCGCGGTTGATCGTCCGCGCCTTGAGAACGATCCAACTCAGGTAGTTCTGCCGCTCGGCGATCAGTTTTGAGTAGCCTGGGAAATAACCGCGGAAGTTGCCGACCACGGCAGCGCAAATCAGATCAGGGATCTGATCCTGTTTCGACTGCTTGACTACCGCCAACATGCCGCCGTTGGTGGTGTAGACGCCGTCTTTTCGCGTCAGCCACTCATGAAATTGTGCATCGCTTTTGGAGAATTTGGCGTTGGCCAGCATATGCCAATCCTCTTTCATGCGATTGACCACGCTAACCTCATAGCGGTCTTGAAGATTCTTGCCGACCCCGGCGAGATCCACCCTCGTTTCAATGCCGCTGCGGGACAACGACCCACGCGGCCCGATGCCGGACAGCATCAGCAACTGCGGCGTATTGAATGCGCCGCCGCAAACAATCACTTCGCGAGTGGCGCGTGCCTGACGCAGTTCTCCGGTGCTTTCGCTGCTATTGGCGTGGGCTCGGTACAGCCGCTCGCCTTTGAGATATTCCACCCCGATCGCCCGCTGTGCGCTGTCGAGCAACACTCGAGTAGCCAGCGCATGACACTCGACGTGTAAGCGCTCGGGGAATTTCTCGGCGACGCTGACAATCCGTTCGCGGCTGCCGATCCGCATATGGTCACGGGTCGTCAGCGGCACAAGACGCAGGCCCGAAGCGTTACCCTTCACCTGGCGCCAATCGTTAGGATCAGCGCGGGTTTTAAAGAAACTGCGCAAACGTTTCAGGCGATGGCCGATCTGCACCGATGCGTCGTGCGCCAGCTCTTCCAACACTTTGCGCAGATGGCGGTTGCCCAAAGATTGCATCGGCATGGCCACTTCAGTGGTGAGCCAGCCGTCGAAGCCATGGCGCGCCGGATTGAAGCCGGTCAAACCGGCGATCCAGCGTTTCAGCGGCCGATGCCGGCAGTCCTCAAGAAGCTCGAAGTAGCGGCGCATGTTGTCCGCGCGCCACGACGAGTCGCCGGTCAATTGCGCAATGTCGTCCCAGTCCTGGTTGTGCGGGTAGACGAAGATCATCGCGTTATGCGCCGTGCAACCGCCGAGCGTGCCGGCGCGCGGATAGAGCACGCCCCCTTGGGCACAGCGGTACTTAGTATCTTTGCGTTGGCGTTGCTCGTCGGCATAATGACGCACGAAGAAATCCCAGCGCATGGCTGGATTCTCCGAAGCGAAGGCGTGAAACGCCGGAACTTGGTAGTCTTCTGGCAGTCGCGGATCGGCGAGCTCGACAGGGTCGCCGCCGGCTTCGAGCAGCAGCACGGAGCGGCCCGCTTCGGCCAAGCGCGCCGCCACTGTGCCGCCGCCCGCTCCCGAACCGATGACGATATATTCGTATGCGCGCGCGCCTGTGGAGGATTCGGACATGGGATCGGAACTGCGCGAGAGCGCGGTTAAAAGGTTTTCAAGAACTCGATCAGCGCGCGCTTGTCTTCGTCGCTCAACCCCGGCCCTTCTTTAGACAGGGCGGTGCCGAAATAATGGCCCTTATTGACCACGAAGTCAGGACACTTGCTCACTTTCAACAAGTCCGGCACCAAACCCTTAAATACTTCAGCGGCTTCCTGTTCGCTCTTGCCTTCGACCTTTTTCAAATCGGCCTTGATCTTGAGCAACAGTTTGGCGAGATCCAGCTTGCTGCTATCAAGATCGATATTGGACAGCAAGTTCACCGGCGTGCCCTTCGGGATCGGACCGATTTCGATACCCTCTTCACTGAAAAGCCAGGGGAACCAGCGGTTAAGCCAGCCGCCCCAGCTGAGCATTTTCTCCAATAGCGGCGAGATAAAACCTGGCGCGATCTTGATGTAGCTGGCCTCTGTGGTGCGATAGATGAAGCCCGGCACTTTGTCGCCGAGAATCGGATCCTTGTCGCGCTTTTCCGGCCAGAGCATTTTCTCGATGGAGTCGCTAAACGAATCCATGCGCCCGTCGACGGATGGACTGGAGTTAAACTTGCCCACTGAGTTATTTAATAAGAACGGCGCCGTCGACCACAAGCTGATCAACGACGGCACGCGCGTATAGCCGCGCCCGCCCGCCGGCATGTCATACTCCCAGGGACTGCCGTCAATGGGATTATGCACGGTCATCTTGCCGACTGATGGCAGATCCTTGTAAGTCTGCGACGAGAAGTTGTCCCAAATATTTCCCCCGAGAGCGTTTGTCGCCAGCGGACTGCAAGCGTTGGTCTGCAACAGCGTCACCGGGATGCGCCGCTCCGTGGAGAGATAGTTGTCCGTGAGAAAATCGTCGGCCAAAACCGTCTCGGTCATCTTTTTCTTGAAGTCGTCGGTCTTGCTCCAGGCCCAGTACTGCTCCCAGTTCTTGTCGTCCACGCCCGCCGGCGCATCGGGTATCTTGCTCGAATGGCAGCGCGCGCAGTTCTCAGCGAAGACGACCTTGCCACGGTTAAGCGCTGCTTTATCCTTGGTTAAATATTTTTCACCGCCGGGCGCGTCCTTCAACAAATCGGGCTTTGCCGACTTGAGAAAGAACAGCGCGACATCCGGGGTCTGCTCCTGGGTGGCGTTCCAATAGCTCGAATTCTTATTGGCGTCGGCGATTTTGATCGGCGTCACTTTTTGGCCGCCGACCAAGGCGTTGAAATGGAGCAACCATTCCTCGCTGAACAATCCGATGTTGATATAGACCCGATTCAAGGCACCGAGGATCCCGACCGAGTCGGCGCCATCTTTCAAAACATGGGCGGTCCAAACTTTGTCCGGCTCTTTGTAATACTGCGGCAGCACGGCGGTGCGTGGGTACTGTTGGAACTGCTTATTGTCGAGGCCCCCGCCGGCGAGTTTCTCCTCGCCCCAACGCTCGGCGATCTTGAGCCGGGCGCCGACGTTGAAGACCGCGTTCATGGAGCGCGGGTTGTTGATGTAATCGGTCGACACGAACGAAGTATCGAGGGTTCCCGGCAACGAGGTGTGGATCAACTGGTAGATGAAATTTGCTTGATCTTTTTCCCAGAACAGCACGCGGTCGACCCAAAAATATTGCGAGCCTGGATTGGAGTTGATGTTTTCCCACTTGGGATTCTCCGGATCTTCCGGCGGTTTTACCGGGCTCGGCCCGACATGGCAAAAGCCGCAAGACATGCCGACGCGGTAAGGGCGAACCAGATTCTTGTCATTGTAATATTTCGCGTCGGTGTAAAATCTTTCCGCGTCCCATTGTTTTGCCGCTGCTTCATCGAAATCCGGATTCGGAAACAAGCGCAGGCCGAGGACTCCGGTGGCGTAGCCGTAATAGGAACCCACCGGCAAATTCTTGCCGCGCGCGCCGATTTTCACGCCGGGATATTTTTGCTCATTTTCAAAAGGGTCGGCGGGACATTCCTTGCTCCGAGTGTCGAGCCATAAGCCAAAGCGGTCGGCGTTGGGCCCCTTGGGTTTTTCAAAACAGGGTTCGTTGACTACACCGAGATACTCCCAGCGTTTGTCCCGCGTCAGATGCGGCACCTTGGGATGTGACGAAATTATTTTCAACAGGTCGACGACGCCAAAACTCTTGTTAACCAGATGATCCCAGAAGCGGTCATTGCCGCCGCTCCAGACGATCCAGTTGTTACGTCCTTTGACTTCGTCGCTGGTGAGCGCGACAGCGCCATCCATCGCTTTGAAATAATCTTCATCGGCGGCTGGAAAACTTTTCGCGTCGCGCCCGGCCAACAGGGCTTCATCCTTCACCGTGCCGGGCTCCGGCTGCTTCTTACCACAAGCGGTGCCTGCCAAAATAACCAGAACAACAATTAAAGTGGCCGACGATCGTAACCTCATTCTCCGAACTCCTTCGTCAAGTATCGCTGTTTCATTACAATCAGCTATTCATCGTCCCGCAACCAGCACCGGGTAGCTCGCCGGCAACATCCCTTCATAATGTCTTCAAATATTCGATCAAAGCGTCCTTCTCCTTGACCGAGAGTCCCGTGCCATACTCATGACCTTGATTGCCGCTGGCGCGTTGGCTCACGTCAAATTTGCTGCCGGCCCCCTGCGCTTCGGCTCCCTGAGTAACAAAACCGACATCGGCTGGATCGTAAACATCGTAGCCACGATAAAATACTTTGGGCCGTTCGGCCACCGGCTTGAGCATGTCGCGCAGCGTCGGCACCGAACCATTGTGCAGATACGGCGCGCGCAGCCAAATACCATCGAGGAACGCTGCGATATAGCCGCTCGGCTCGATCTCCACGAGCCCTTTGCGATCGATGCCAAAACTCTTCACCATCTTGTTGGCATCGATCGCCGCCTGCTTGCTCCAGGTGGCCAGCCGCTCCTTATCGGTGCCAACTTCTTCGACTGGCACTCGCTTCCCGGTGCGGTCGCTGCGGTGGCAGGAGGCACAATTCTGGTCGAAGACGGCTTTGCCCGCATCCGCCAATTCTTGATTTATCGGAAACGGATATTTCGGCGCCTGGATTTCACTCAGGTAACTCACCAGCCAGTCGATCTGTTTGAGAAACTCGTCGCGGTCTTTTGGTTCGGCGCTGAGCAGGCCCAGCGCCGAATCGATAATCACCGAGCGGGCGTCATGACTGTCGCCCGCTAAATTCATCAACATGCCCTTCTCCGGCTGGTATTTTTTGAGATTCCACACCGACGGCATATCCGTCGGCCCAATGGTGTTATCCATCGGCGCGTTAAGCAAGAAGTATTTCGTCAGGTTCATCGCGTCATCGCGGCCCCGGCCCCATTGCGGGAAATCCTTATGATAAATCCATTTGAACTGTGCTTCGCGCTCGGTAAGACGCTTCTTGGTGATCGGGATCAGCAGATAGCGGTAAATGAGGCGGTCGAGAAACGGCAAGTCGTAGACGAGCTCAATCTCGCGCATGATCTCAGCGGCATTGAAACGCGGGTCTTTCGCGCAATCGACGACAAAACGAAAAAAGCCCTGGAGATCAAGCGTGTGGTTCGGTCCGGTAGCAACGAAAACTGGATTTTCATTGGCACTCTTGCGATAGCGAGCCGTATGACAAGAGGCGCAATTATTGGCGACTCGCGGGAAGCCGATGACCTTCTTGGTGAAACCGATCGGCAGCTCTTGTCCTTGCTCCCAAGCCACACCGAGCGACGCGTAACCGCCGGGCCCCGGTAGTTTTTCCGGGAACATGCGCGGCAGCACAAAGAAAATCCAATACGGGATGCCGGCGTCGTTCTCCGCGCCGATGGAGCCGTATTTGAAACGCATATCGGGCGTCGACGTGACCCAGTCGGGCTGCGGCTCTTCGCGAAAAAATTTGTACCAGCCGATCGCCGCGCCAAGGGCCGCCACAACAGCAACCACAGCCAAGCAGACTTTCCAGGCGGATTTTTTCTGCGCTGCATCAGCCATCGCTGCTCCTTTTGCCGCCCCCGCCGCGCACTGGCGAGTTAAAAAGTTTTAAGATATTCGACCAACGCCTGTTTCTCGTCGGCAGAGAGTTCGGTGCCATATTTTTTGCCTTCGTGACCCAGGTTGGCGTTGCCCGGCTCAGCGGTCTTGTACAGGAAATAGCTCTTGCCCTGGTCTTGCGGCACATCCGCGACAAAGCCGATGTTTTTCTGATCGTAGACATCGTATCCACGATAGAAACTCTTAGGCCGCTTGTCGCTCGGTTCCAGCAGATCGCGCAACGTCGGCACCGAGCCGTTATGCAAATATGGCGCGCGCAGCCAGATCCCGTCGAGGGGAGTGTTGGCATAGCCGAAGGTCTTGCGAAAATGGCTGAACCGCTCGCCGTCATATCCGGCGAAAATCAAATTTTGATTGACCGCAACATCGTAGGTGTAGGAGTCGAGCCGGTGCTCGTCGGTGCCAATCTCGCCGATCGGCACAACCTTGCCGGCGGATTCACCGCGAAAGTCCTTGCCGCTGGCGCCGTGACAACCGGCGCAATAGTTTTGGTAAATCGGCGCGCCCTGGTTGGCGAGGACCTTGTCGATTTTGAACGGATAGGGCGGCGCGTCCAAATTGCGCAACCAATCGGCCACCCGTTTCAAGCTTTGGCGATCGCCGGTCGGCGGCGTAATGCCGGCGCCCATGGCCGCGCTGCGATTGCGCTCTTCTAACGACGCATTGTTGCCGTCCCAGTGTAAATTCATTTTTAGATTTTCCCGTTGGCCCTGATTCCAGATCGACGGGAAATCCGTCGTGCCGATAATTTCTCGCGGCGATAGTTTCTCCGGCGGAAAATTGAAGTAGACTTTTAACGGATTGAAGGTATCGACCCGGCCCGGTCCCCACTCCGGCTGTTGTTTGATGAACTCCAATCGATCACGCAGGGTTAACAGCCGCTCGCGCATGTAATAGACCGCGTAAAACCGCAGCACCAGGCGATCGATCACCGGCGTCTTGGCGAGCCCCTCACGCTTTCGAATGATATCGAT
>JBGTCC010000493.1:0-9490 GCA_041749055.1 Thermodesulfobacteriota bacterium
TTTTTTGTTTCGTTCTTACGGGAGGATTCATGGCGTACACCGATCTGCGCGAGTATGTCTTGGCGCTTGAGAAACATGGCAAGTTGAAGCGCGTCACCAAGGAAGTCGACAAAGACTGGGAAATCGCCGCGGTCTGCCGCCAGCTATTCAAGAAAATCCCACCGAACCAACGGCCGGCGCTGATCTTCGAAAACGTCAAGGGTTTCGATATTCCCGTCGTCGCCGGCGTGCTCGGTGCCTCACGCGAAATTTATGCTCTGGGCCTGCAATCCGAAACGGTCGAAGGCATCAACCGTAAATGGGACCATGCCCTGGGCAATCCCATTCCGCCGCGCATGGTTTCAGCCAAGGACGCGCCGTGCAAAGAAAACATCCTGCACGGCAAAGATGTCGACATCACCAAACTGCCGGTGCCGACCTGGACCGTCGGCGAAGATCCCGCGCCGTTTTTCACCTCGCCCTATTTGATTACCAAGGATCCCGAAACCGGCGTGCGTAACGTCGGCACCTATCGCATGCAAGTCAAAGGGCCGAACAAAACCGGACTGCTGATCGGCAAGCGCCAGGATATGGCATGGCATATGTACAAGAACAACGACAAAAACCAACCGACTCCGGTGGCCGTCGTCATCGGCGCCGATCCATCCATCGGCTATGTTTCAGTTTCAAAAATGTCGGACGCCTTGGATGAGTTTGCCGTTGCCGGCGCGCTGCGCGGTGCTGCCGTCGACATGGTGCCATGCGAAACCGTACCGTTGGAAGTTCCGGCCACCGCCGAGATCGTCTTGGAAGGCGAGATCCCACCCAACGCTTTCGAACACGAGGGGCCGTTCGGCGAATACACCGGCTACATGGGACCGGCGGGCAACGAACCGTTCTTCAACATCAAATGCATGACCCACCGCAACCAGCCCTGGTATCAAGCGTTCATCAGCCAAATGCCGCCGTCGGAATCCAGTTGCATCCGCGGCATCGGCCGGGAGTGGCCGTTGTTCAAGCATCTCAAAGACACGCTGCGAATTCCGATCAAAGATTTGCGCCTCAAAGAAGCCGGCGGCAGCGGCGCCTATCTCGTCATATCCCTCAAGAAAGAGTTCAACGGCCAAGTGCGCCAGCTCATGTACGGCGCTTGGTCGCAACGTACCGGCTTCGGCAAGATTACCGTGGTCGTCGACGACGATATCGATGTGTGGGATGATTTCGCGGTGGATTGGGCGATGAGCTGGCATGTCCGGCCCGACAAAGATGTCTATATCGAACGGGACGTTCAAGCGGTCGGCCTCGACCCGTCCCAGGCTCCCGCCGATGTCCTGCAACATCACCCGAGCCGCTACCTCGGTTCGCGCATGGCCATCGATGCCACGAGAAAACACAAGTACCCGGCAATATCCCTCCCGCCGAAGGACCATTTGGATTTAGTCGCGAGCCGGTGGAAAGAATATGGGATAGAAGATTAAATAATTTCGCGGTTCCAACCGTTCCAAACGTTCCAGCGGTTCCAGTGGTTGTCCGGCCGATTCCGAAAACGGTTTGATCGTTTGGAACGCTTTGAACCGCTTAAGCGCTCCCGCGCATCTTTTTCGCCGCAGCCATGATGGATTCGATAATCTTCTTATAGCCGGTGCAGCGACAGAGGTTGCCGTGCATGAAGTGTTTCAGCTCTTCTTCAGTCGGGTTGGGGTTTTCGTCCAACAGCGCCTTCGACGCTAACAGCATTCCCGGCGTGCAAAAGCCGCACTGAAAGCCGCCATGCTCGATGAACGCTTCCTGCAGCGGATGGAGCTTGCCGTCTTCGGCTAGTCCCTCGATCGTCATGACCGAACGGCCGCGTACTTCAAAGGCCAAAGTCGTGCAAGCGCTTACCGGCCGGCCGTCAACCAATAAGGTACAGGCGCCGCACACCTGCACGTCGCAGGATCGCTTGGCACCGGTGAGACCTAAACGATCGCGCACGACATCGAGCAATAACTCGTTGGGCTCGACATCGACTTCCTGCAACCGGCCATTGAGCTTAAAGGACACCGGGATGGTCTGCCCATCGGCGGGTCGGGTCATTGCTTTGGACATGAATCGATCTCCAGTGCTCTGCCAAATCATCGTTTGCGCAGCGTCGCTTAACTGACGATGCTGTTAAACGCTCGCTTCAACAACACGCCGACGATATGTTCTTTATAATCCTGCGCGCCATGCAGGTCGCTGATCGCTTCGGAGGCGCGGCCAGCGATGGCCCCAGCCTGCGGTAATAGACGCACCGCTTCATCCTTGCTCTTGCCAGCCAGTAAAACTTCGGCTTCGGCGACGCGCTTGGGCGCCGGTCCGGCGCAGCCGACGGCGATTTTGACATCGTTCACCGTCGTGCCGTTTAGCGTCAACGCCACCGCCACGCCGACACTGGGCCGCTCCAAATAGCCGAACTTGAGATAGGCGCTGCGGCGGTCGGCCCCGGGCGAGGGCACGCGGATTTCGGTGAGCAGCTCATCGGCTTGCAGCGACGTCTCATAGGCGTCGACGAAAAAATCTTCGGCGGCGATCTCGCGCTTGCCGGAGGTTTTCTCGGCGATCATTGTGGCGCCCAGCGCCATCAACAGGGTCCCCGGATCGGCGTGGGGTTCGGCAAAGCACAGATTGCCGCCGAGAGAGCCGGCTTGCCGCACGCGCACATTGGCGACGTTTTGTTCGAGCTTGACCAACGACGGTAATTTCTCTTGCAACAGCGATGACGTTTCCAACTGGCGATGGGTGCACAGGGCGCCGATCTTGATCGTGCCGTTATCTCCGGCCACTTCGCCCAGCCCCTTGAGCTTCTTAATGTTGATCAGCCGTTCGTACTGAATCAGCCCTTCCTTCATAGCCAACAAAAGCTCTGTACCGCCGGCGTAGACCTTCGCGCTATCGCCGAAGCGGCCAAGCAGTTCGGAGACTTCCGCGACGCTTTCGGGTTCTTCCAATCGAAACCTTCTGAGCATGTCACTGGTCTCCCTCTAAGGTTGTTTTAACCGCCTGGGCGAACTGATCGAGGACTTGATCAGCCTTGCGTTTGATAATGCCATGGCCGAGGGCCGCGAGCTTGCCCAAGATATCCACGCCGGCGATAAAACTCACCACAGTCATGTTATCTTGCTCGCGCAGATTGACGTCGAGATCAATCTTCATGCGGCTGCCGATCTTGTTGTCGGCACCCGATGCCTGGGCTTTGATGTGGGTCAGTTCTTCGCGCTCCAAGACCTCGATGGTCGTCGGAAACTCGACTTTGAACGGACCCACCCGCTCCACCATGGTCGCCGAGTAGCGTTTGCCCTCTTCGACGGTTTTCGCATCCTTGCATCCCGGCACGCAGGCGATAAAGCGGTCGATATCCCAGATAAACTTCCACACCTTTTCGCGCGGCGCGAGAATTTCTACTTGTTTTTCAAACTGCAAATTCGTTCCTCCCTATGACGCTCTATTTTTGCTATCAAATGGCGCCGATTCACGCAAGCGAATTGAACTAATTTGCTCACCCGATCGATGATTTGAGATGGGCGCGGCAACCTTGCCGCGGTCAACTGGCGCCGCCGATATCGTCTGCGTCTTTCAATTCCTTGCTGAGATAAGTCTTTAATTTTTTCTTGACGCGCTCTTCGATTTGGCGCACGCGCTCACGGCTGATGCCGTATTTATCACCAATTTCGCGCAGGGTAAGCGGGTCCTCGTTGAGTAGACGCTCGCGGTAAATCATCAACTCCTTGTCCTTCAACCCCAGGGCGAATCGTTCCATTTTTTCCCGCAGCATCTGCTGGTACTGGCTCTCGGCGTACTCTTCTTCGGGATTCTGCTTATTGTCGGGTAGGAAGTGCAGCATTGTCGCCTCGCCATCGTCGCCGACGGGCATATCCACCGACAGATCGCGGCTGGCCAAGCGCTGCTCCATCTCGATGACTTCGTCTTCCTTGACGTTCAAGCGCTCGGCTATCAGCTTCGGTCCCACCGTCAACCCCTCGGCCTCGATGCGTGCTTTTTCTTTCTGCAGATTGAAAAACAGCTTGCGTTGGGCTTGCGTGGTGCCGATTTTCACCATGCGCCAATCATTCATAATGTAGCGGATCATGTAGGCACGAATCCACCAGACCGCATAGGATGGGAAGCGCACGCCGCGGTAAGGATCGAAGTTCTTCACCGCTTCCATGAGCCCCATGTTGCCCTCCTGTACCAAGTCAAGCAGCGTCTTGAAGGATTTCTGATACTCGCGCGCAATCATCACGACCAGGCGCAGATTGGCGGTGACAAGTTTGTAGGCCGCTTCAATATTGCCAAACTCTTTGTATTCGACCGCAAGCTTATGCTCATCCTCACGGCTAAGCACCGCAAAGCGGCGAATCTCGGCGAGATAACGTTGCAGAGGATCGAACGGCACCAGCGCCTTGCGGCTGCTGTCCGGGTCTTCCTCGTCGACGATTTTGGGCAGATCGAATTCGGCGAACGAAAGCTCGTCTTCGGGAGTTTTATCTTCTTCGGCCATGAGCGGCGTCAATACCCGCACCACCAAAGACCGCGATCTAATGGCTCACGCCAAGGCCTCGATTCGTTCTAGGGGAAATACAAATCAAGGCCGGCTCGAACTGCGGTGGTTGAGTTAGGTTTTAGGGAACTAAGGGTTTTCCGGCATCTTGCGCACTTTGCCGGCGGCGATTTCACGCAGAGCAACGACGACTTCGCGATTCTCGGAATCGATCAACGGCTTGGCCCCTTTCAATAGGTCGCGCGCACGCTTCGAAGCCAACAATACCAACTCAAAGCGATTGGTAACCTTATCCAAACAGTCTTCGACGGTAATCCGTGACATTAGTGATCTCCTAATCAAACATCACAAGATTCAAACAGATTTTTTCGCCAAAATCAACGAACCTTCGCCGCTCGCGAAGTGCGCCGAGCAGCACCGAAAGAAAAATGCTACGCGTAAGGGGGGGATGGGATGCGCGGAGATTGCGCTATAGAATTGGCAGCGAGAGCCGCTCTAGTGCTCGGTCAGGGCGTAGCTCTTACTCTTGGCAAAAGCCATGTCGAGGGCCATGCCGGTCACCACCGCCTGCCATGCCTCGTCCTCCGTAAGGCCGCGCCCCTTGATCGACCGCCAGAGATAGATGATCTCTTCCTCGGTGACCGTGTCAAATAGGTCAGGATCGCGCTCATGATTCAGTGACGAAATTTCATTGGGACGCATCATAACAGTGTTGAAACCACCTTTGGACGATATTGGCCCTTTAGTAAGCAACTGGTGGGCCAACTTAGTAACTAGCTGGAACTGCGTTGTTTCACATTTAATCGGCCAATTGGGATTCTGGGAGAATGCGCATATTTGGCCTTATGCTGGGCAAATCACGCCAGATCGCGCAGTCGAAATCCTTCAACTGGCGAAGATCAATCGATCACTGCCACGCCGGAAATCTCCAACATACAATCAGGATTGTACAAGCGCCTGACCTCGACCAGCGTAATCGCTGGGAAGTGTTTGCCGAACAGCGCGCGATAGGCGGCACCTAAAGGCTTGGTGTTCTCCCAATAGGCTTCCAGTTGTGTCACATAGATCGTCAGCACGGCGTACTGATTGGGTTTGCCGCCGACGGACTCGATCGCCGTCCTCAGATTACTCACGACTTGGATGAATTGCGCAACGAAATCGCCCTTCCCGACCACCTGGCCATTGACGTCGAAGGGCGCTTGACCGGCGATGTAGACCACGGTGCCGCCGGTGATCTTCGCGACATGGGCATATCCGACTGGCGGTTCCAGTCCGGCTGGATTGATGAGATCGAACGGCATGATTCACTCCTCATTATTACGCTAGGCTAATCTAGAGAATTCGTCACCGCGAGGCTCCAGTAGTCGATAAAACTCTTCATCTCGCCGACCACATCATCTGAAGCCGCGACATAGGGCAAGATCACTCGCGTCGCGCCTGCTTCGACATAGGGCTTGATCTGCTCGACCACTTGCGGCGCCGAAGTCCCGGCAACCAGCGGCAAGCTCGCGAACATGCGATCGGAAACCAGCTTGCGGGCGGCGTGAAATCCACCGGATTTCCAGGCCCCACGCATGGCTTCAACTTCACCGGCGAAACCCATCCGGCCGAGAAGATCGCGATAATAATCGGCGAGCGCGTAGTAGGTCAGAGCATGACTGAGCGCTTCGCGAGCGCTGTCATAGTTGGGAGCGATCGAGCAGCGTATCTTGCAGATGATCTCCATCTGCGCCGGATCTTTGCCGGCTTCCACCGCTCCTGCCCGCACCTCATCGGCGATGCGGCGGATCTCCGTCGGATTCGCCATATTGATCAACACCCCATCGGTGATGCGCCCGGCGAGCCGAGTCATCTGCGAACCGAACGCGGCCAGATAAATCGGCATGGTTCGACCGGAAGGTTTGAACGCCATCTTGAAGTTCTGCGCCGTGAAATACTTGCCGTCGAAGGCGAGTTTTTCGCCGCGCATCGCCGCCCGAACAATTTCGATGTACTCGCGCACGCGTCCCAGCGGATGATCGAAGGTCTGGCCATGCCATTTAGCGATGGTCGGATTGGACGAGCCGATGCCCAGGAGAAATCGCCCGCCGGTCAATTCATCGAGCCCCATCGCCTGCAACGCCAAGGTCGCCGGCGTGCGGCCGAGAATATGATAGATCGCCGAGCCGACTTTGAGTCGCCGGGTCACCGCCGCGATCGCCGACAGCATCACCGTCGGATCTTTGTTATTCGCTTCCCCGCCCCATGCACAGTCAAAGCCATGCGCTTCAGCTTGGCGTGCCAGCTCAGGAATGACGTCCATCGGCAGTTGGGCGCCGGAATTGAATTCTATATCGATCTTCATGATGCTGTGAAAAAGGCCGATTAGATGTAGCTCGCCGGCAGATTGGTCTTAAAAATCTCGATCTTCTCCGACTTTTCGATATGACGCATGAAGCGGTATTTATTCTCGACCTCGTCGATGGGAAACGGCGGCACTGCGGTTCTTTCGGTGCTGACTTTGACGCCGATGAAGCAGAGTTCGTTGCCACCTAGCGCGGCTGCCGCTAGCTTGGCGAACTCGTCAACTGTTTTCGCCCATTGAGAATTCGTGATCCCCGCGGCCCGCGCGATGCCGACGAGGTCGGTGCCGGCACCGGTAGCGGTTTGCTTACTGCCCGATGCTTCGTAGACTTCATTGTCGAATACGATGTGAACGAGATTAGTTGGCCGCATCCGCGCGATCGTCGGCAGCGAGCAAAGATTCATCAACAACGAGCCATCGCCATCGAGCGCCACCACCCTGCGATGCGGTAGCCCCAACGCCATGCCGAGAGCGATCGACGAGCACAGCCCCAAGGTACGCACGCGAAGGTTGCCGTCGTTGGGGTGCAAAGAATTCCACTCCAACGTCATGGCGCCGGCTGAACTGACCACGAGCGCATCGTTTACTTGAGACGCCAGAGTCTTTAGGCAGTCGTATCGTTTCATAATTGTGACAAAATTATTACAACGACTTAAGCGCCGCGCGCCGTCCCAACAGTTCTTTGGTGAGTAACAGAGCGATCGGTTTCCTGGCATCTTCGGCGAGGATCTGCGCGCGTTTGATTAGTTCCGGCGCATCGCCGATGTCGCGCATGATGTAGTAACGAATGCCCAGCGCTTGCAGCACCGGCTCGGTCATACTGCCGGTGCTGGCGAAAGTCCGGTCGCCGATATCGCCGGCGTAATAGATCAGCAGCAACACCGGGATTTGATACTGCAACAACGTACTGACAATGGCATTGGTGCTGTTGAAAAAGCCGCCATTCTGCATGATCGCGGCGCATTTTTTGCCGACCAAATAGCCACCGGCACAAATGCCCATACCTTCTTCTTCACGGCACAGCGGTACATGAATCACGCCTTTGGCTTCCTCCACCTCGCGCAACAAGTCGGATAGATTGATATCCGGCAATGTGGCGATGAGGCCGATGCCGGCGTCTTTCAATCCGTTGACGAGTATCTTTGCCGATTCCGCAGCAGTCATTGAGACCTGTGAGACCTGTTCCTCTATTTCGCCGAGCCGTTCTCCGCTTAACATCAATAGTAGAGTACTTCAAGCAAGCGCGCCGGTTGAGACGGCACTTTTCCTTTGGCCGGTTTCCTAGTATAAGTGCGGCGTGCCGAACCCATTAACCTGAGAGGAACCTTACCATGATCAAGCTTTACGATTTCAAGTCATCGCCAAACTGCCAGCGCGTGAAAGTCGTTTTGGCCGAAAAGAATCTGCCCTACGAAATAGTCCCGGTGGATCTGACGAAAAAAGATCAGAAAACACCCGAATATTTGAAAATGAACCCCTACGGCAAAGTGCCGGTGCTAACCGACGATAGCACGGTGCTGTACGAGTCGCTGATCATCAACGAGTACTTGGAGGAAAAATATCCGGCGCAGTCGCTGTTGCCCAAGGACCCGGCCAAGAAAGCCAAAGCACGCATCCTCACCGATTACGGCATGGCCCATTTCGACAGCCCCTATCAAAAATTGCGCATGGAGCTGATGAAAGAAGCCAAGGAGCAGAGCCAGCCGATCATCGACGGCGCCAAGGCGGATTTGAAAAAACTCTTGCAGCGCTTCGAAGAAGAGCTCGGCGAGCAACCGTACCTGCTCGGCGAGTTCTCGCTGGTCGACGCCAACTTGATCCCGCGCTTCACCCGCCTGGAAGGTTTCGGCATCCTGCCCGATCCGTCGTTGCCGCGCCTGGGGAAATACATGGAACGCATGAAAGCGCGTCCCTCGGTCAAAGCGCTACTCTAAAACCGCGAAGTTTGGCCGCGATCTAGACCTCCACATGGAAGCGCCGAAAAGCGGTTTGTACGCGACCGTCTTTTCGGCGCTGGTACTTCCAGTCCTCAACTTTCTCGACAAATCTTCCCAGCCACGCTACCACGGCGAAATCAATCTCAGAGGATTGCACCATGCGGTTGAAGTCCGATTCGACCGCTACGCGGTGCCCCATGTGCGCGCGGCCGGCGAAACAGATATGTTCTTCGCTCAAGGTTACCTGCACGCTCAAGAGCGGCTTTGGCAAATGGACATGAGCCGGCGCTTTCTCAGCGGCCGGATGGCTGAACTGTTCGGTAATTTTCCCTTGCCTTGGCGTGAAATCTCCAGCCGGTTTCGCGGCCAAAAGACCGGCGATCTTGATTTCTTCATCCGGCTGTTGGGGATTCGCCGATCGGCGCTTCAATCCATGAAGCTGCTGGCCGACGGCGATCTGGCCCGGCTCAACGCCTATAGCGAGGGAATCAATCGTTACATCGAGAAATGCGGCAGAAAGCTGCCTTGGGAATTTCGCCTGCTGCGCTTTGACCCCGAGCCCTGGACCGCCGAAGACAGTTTGACCATCGGCAAGGGGTTGGCGTTCCTGCTCTCCACCGCGCTTTATACCAGACTCAATTTGATTCCGCTGGCGGCGAAGCTGCAGCATGATCCGGCTAAGCTGCGCTCGCTGCTGCCCACCTACCCCAT
>JBGTCC010000494.1:0-6510 GCA_041749055.1 Thermodesulfobacteriota bacterium
GTTGCTCTCCACCCCGCCTCGCGGCGACGCAGTTACCTTCGGCTACGGAGTTGTGGCTTTCTCCGACACGGACTTTCACCGTGCTGATATGGCGCCCTCACGGGCGCACGATACCCGCTTTCGCGGGTATGACGGAGCCCCGGAGGCTCTTCGTCATGCATATCATCCCCTCACATGGATTTCCGAAGGAGGACAAGAAGGTTCGGATAATCCGACCTCCGAACTTCGTGCCCTTCGTGTCCTTCGTGGTGAAAAATCTTGCCCATTTGGTCGCGGCTGTGCCCCGCTAGGCTCATCGTGGTGAACAAAGTCACCTGAACGTGCTACATTATCCACAGAAAACAGGCTGACGAACTCTAGTTAAAGGCGAGGCAAAGGGTATGAAACGCAAATACAAAAAGAAACCGACCTCCATCATCACCGCGGTTCAGCTGGACCTCGACACCGAAGGATTTGCTTACAACAAATGGGGCAGCCGGCAACACTGCAAACGCGGCGACTGGCTGGTCGACAACGACGGCGACAAGTACACGGTGTCCGAGGAGGCGTTCGCGAAGACCTATGAATTCGTCAGCCCCGGCGTTTATACAAAATCGACGCCGGTCTGGGCCGAGGTCGCGGACAAGCCCGGCAAAGTGAAAACCAACGAAGGTGAAACGGCTTACGAGGCCGGCGACTATCTAGTCTCCAACAACCAAGACGGCACCGACGCCTACGCCATCGGCGCGGAGAAGTTCCGCGAGCTCTATGATGTCGCTGAAGATTAGGGCGAGACATTTCACTGCGTACTGCGCTCACACCGTTCGCTTGCTCCCTTCGCGCAGTGCGTTGATTAAACTTTCACGCTTGGGCGTGGAAGAAGCAGTCGATTTGACCTCCTGCAGCATGGCGTCAAACGGCCACTGTCCGGGAACTGATTGAATATACAACTCGTCGAACTGCCTCAGGTCGCGTTCGAATGCCGTCGCTGCCATGCGGTAGCCGCAAGCCATCAGCGCGTTGGCCTCGTCATCGGCGAATGCGTCGAGATCGGTGCGCAGTTCCGCCACGGCTTTCTGAAAGTCCTTACGCACGCCCAGCGGCGAGAGCGGGGTGCGGTGCAAATCGTAGGAGTCCTGGGAGAACTTTAGTCTTATGACATCGGCATCCAAGCCGTCTTTCATGTGCAGGAACATCAAACCGCGCACTAGTTTGGTGCGCACCCGGGCCGCAAGGTCGGCATAGTTTCCCAGCCGGACCCGTTCCATCAGGGTATCCATGGCGCGTGCGGCGTAGCTCGCTAATCCCCCAAGCCCCGGTTGAGGCACTTTTTCGAGCAGCAAGTGACCCGCGGCGTCGCTGACGATCAGCACGCTGCAATTGTGCGCCAATAGCGCGACGGTGCCTTGATTGTCATGAACGCCGCCGTCGATCAGCTGCACCTGATAGCCGCCTTCGTAGGCGTCGTCAATGCGCAGCGGTTCAAAAAGTCCCGGCACGCAAGCCGACGCGGCCACCGCTCTGGCGAGTTCCATTTGCCACTTCGAGCCAGGATCATACCAATGCCATTGCAAGCGCGGCACACTGTCCGCCGCGGGATGAACAGACCAGGGCGATTCGCCCATCCAGGTTGGCGTGAATTGCCAGGCGTGGCCGGTGTTCACCGTCGTCGCGTTGAGGACCAGCATCGGCACTTTGTCGCAGCGCAGCCAATTGTGTTTCGCCGGATTGAAATTCTCCTCGCCGGTTAAAACAGGGTCATGATCGACGGGTTTAAACGGCAGATGATGCATGAACAGCGGCTTGCCATCGTTCCACAGCGGCCGGTAAAAATACTTCTCCAGGGCGGCCGCGATCTTTTCCGTGTCGAGGGCTCCCTTTGCGCCTTTGAGAAATCGCCAACCGACTTCGAGCTTGGACGGTTGTCCGCGCAGGTTCTGGGCGACCGCGCCGCTGAAGTGGCCAATCAGGTCCTGCACAAGCGAGATATAATCGCCCTGCGCCATGGGCGCGGCCTTGAGCAGCCGATTCCGCAACATTAACCAGTAACAGGCGCCGACGATGCTGCCGCCGGAAACGCACGACAGCACGTCGACATGGCGCAGGACATCCAATTCGGCGAGCCGCGCCAAAACGCCCAGATGATAAAACGACGCCCTAAATCCGCCGCCGGAGAGCGCTAAGCCGACTTTCCCAAGCACGGCAGATTGCGCAGCTTCGCCGGCGCCTGGCAACAGAACGTCGAAAACCTGACGGATTTCGGGATTATCCAGCGGACGCTCTTCGTGCAAATGAGCGAGCGTGGAGATCTGCTGAACTGTGGATTGTATCTGCCACATCGCCGGCCTTATCGTCACCGCCGCGACTGCCGCCGCGGCGTCCTTGTACCGCTTCAGTCCGAAAAATGCTTCGGCGCGCGTAGCGGCGTTCCACCATTTCGTTTTCAAATTCTTGACATCGTCCAATGCCGGCAGATCCTTGACGATGGTTTCCCGGATACGTCTGGCTTCCTCAATCGCGCCGGCAGATGACGATGACGCGTGACCAAGCAGGTCCTGCATAAAGGCGGCGTTAATGTGAGCATAGCCATCCTCATCCATTTGCTTTGGCATGCCGCGCCGATAGTACTCCGCCGCACGTTGAAGATCCTCGTACTGGCCCAAATCCATCCAACGCCGCTTGCAGATACCGCCGGCAATGCCGAGAGTTTCGGCATCGCCGTCCAATGAAGAATCATCGAGATCGAACATATCGCCGAGGATTTCCAAGGCTCGATCGTGCCGCATGTTGACACTGAGCTCTGGGTCTTTGCTGGTCAATTCCGCATGTTGTTGGCAAAGCCTGGCTTTGGTTTTCCGGTCGGTTGGGAGACGGTCTGAAAGGTTCTTCTGGTTTCGGATAAATTCGGCGACCTGGCGAGCCAGCGATATTTCATTCTCGCTCTTGAGCTGCTCCCACAACGGATTGACCTCGTTGAAGAGAAGGTGTTTGCCTGACAAAAACTCGCGGGCTTGTTCTGTGGTATTCGGCATGGATAGCTCCCGACTTTTACGCGCCATTAATTTTGTAACTGCACATCTGGGCTACCTCTACTAAAACTTCCTGTCTCTTGATCAACCCGTCTTCGCATCATCAAATCGCTCACCAGCGCGAAACTTTGGATCCCACCCAACCGTCCAACCCTGCTTTTCCAGCGCATTGGCAAGTTTCCTCACCTCGAACTATTCTTCTCGTTGTACCTTACGAAGTTGTCGGTTCTGATCATTAGATAAAGTGATTCAGCGATTTTAGTATCTTATACATCGCCATTGTCGGGAAAATCAAAGTTTAAATGATCAGCTCAGCCGCTGGCGCTTGGTTGCGCCGGCGGTTTCGAAATCTTTTATGCGCCGCGGAAAAACTACTGCCAATCGGCGCAAGGAGGGAATCGACGAAGGTATCAATGCCAACGCGAGAGGCGCGCTCGTGCCGCTTTGGCTATTTGTAAGCCACGCCAGCACTCGCCGGCCCGGCCAGCGGGATCACTTCGGTCCTGCTGAAGCCGACCTCGCGGCACCAGCGGGAAAACTCGGCGCCGGTGAAGTCGAAGGCGTCGCCAAATTCGATCAGCATGTTGAGCGACATCATTAGTCCAAAGGCGTTCTCACGCCTGGCGTCGTCGATAATATTTTCAACGACAATGAAGGCACCGCCGGGAGGCAAGGCAGCGTAGGCCGCGCGGATGAGCTGCATTTTCTTTTCCAGATTCCAGTCATGCAGGATCATGCCCATGGTGATCACATCGGCCTTGGGCAACGGATCGGCGAAGAAATCAATCGATTTCGCCGTAACTCGATCGGCAAGTCCGGCGGCGGCGATCTTGCGCTCGGCGATCGCGGTAGCGGCGGGGAGATCCGCCGAGGTGCAGCGCAGGTGCGGATGCTGCCTGGCGACGAGCATCGACAATTGGCCGGTGGCGCCGCCGACATCACAGACCGTGCGATAACGGGAAAAGTCGAACTTCTCGGCCAGCGCCTGAAAATTGGCGGCGGAGATGCCGCTCATCGCGTCCATGAATTGTTCGAGCCGCTCGGGCTTGCTATAAAGCTCGGCGAACATCGGCGCGCCGCTGTGTTTGATCTCGTTCTGCGCGCCACCGGTGCGAAGTCCTTCGGAAAGATCGCCCCAGAATCGGTACAGACGCGCATTGGCCATTTCCAGGAAGCCGGCCATAAACTGCGGGCTGTTCCGGTCGAGGAACAACCCGGTTTCATCGGTGTTGCGGTAGCGCGCTTCCGGGCCGTCGCCGTCGCGCTCGAGGAAACGCAAAGCCACCAGCGTGTCGAAGAAATCGGGATTGGCTCTCGGATGGAGCCCAAGCGCCGCTTGCAGTTCGCGGCCGGTGATCGATTTCGCGCCAAGTTCGGTGAAAAGGCCGAGTTCGATTGCCGAGAGCAAAACCTTAGACGGCCAAAAGGCCAAACCCACTTCCATGATTCGAGCTGGAGATAAAGTATTCATCGCCGACGATCCTCTCCTGGCAAATTCAAGTTGTTGCGCGTCGGATTATGCCGCCAGCGCGTCGGCAAGCGCAAGTAAAAGTCCGGCGCCGTCGCCCTTCCAGGTGCTGCCGTGCATGCACGCGAGCGTGGTCGGTCCGGCCGCGGCCAATCTTTCCAGCAACGCCCGGGCGTTCGGTGTATGCGAGTAATAGTCCATCGCCCGACGGAACGCCTCGCTCGGCGCGAGAATATCCGCCTCGGTGACGGCTGGATGTTCGGCGCCGCCCTGGGTGAACAGATCGCCGCACAGTAAGATCCGCGTCTGCTCTTCCATCAGGAAGCCGCATTCCCAGCCGTGCGGCAGGTGCGGCGTATCGAACCAGCGCACCCGATGTTTTCCCAGCGCGAGGGTTTCGCCATCAGCCAACGCGTGGGCCGGCCGGTCCGCCAAATCATCAATTGACACCAGCGCCGCCACTTTGCCGCACAGCGGCGCGGACTGCGGCGCCGCCGCGAGCCATTCGTTGAGCGAACCGCATTCATCCGCCTCGACGTGCGAAAAACCGACGTAGCGCAGCCGTTCCACGGGCAATACACTCGCCACCGCCTCGCGCACCAGCGGAAACATCTTGCGCGGCCCGGTGTGGAAGAGCAACGGCGCTTCGTCGGCGATAAGAAATTGATTGAAAGAGAAGCCGCCACCGTCCAGAACCACCGGCGTATTGATGCGGTAAATCCCATCCGCGATTTCATGCACATTCGTCCCCGACTGTTTATTGGTGATAAGCATTTTCATTCTCCACGGATATTAAGTAGCTCAGCCCTCGGCTCTTTCAATATCGGCGCATTCCGGCGACCGAGTCCGCATCTTAAATGCCGGCGAGGAGTGAGGCAAGGCCTGTTGCTCCGCCGCTTTCGAAAGCGCTATAGTCGACTCATGGAAAAGCTCATTCCCATCGATCTCACTGGAGTCATCGCAGAGGTGAAAGCCGAAGGCAAAACCCGCCGCGTGCTCTGGCAGGATTCCGAGTCCATCGCGTTCTTGAGCAGCGGGCGGAGAGAGCGCTGGGATTTTCACATCGATCCGGCCGACGAAGTCACGCTGCAAGTGACCGGCGTGCAGCATCTGGTTTATCGTGATGAAGCCGGCAAGGAACACACCGCCGATATCAAAGCCGGGCAGATCCTGCTGTGCCCCGCCGGAGTGCCGCACTCACCGCGGCTGGAAGCGGACTCCTGGTTCATCGTCCTGGAACGCAAGCGCAAAGCGGGCGAGATCGACTACTTTAAATGGTACTGCAACAAATGCGGCGAAAAGGTCTACGAGACCTCCGCCGCAGTCGGCGACTACCGCGCCGATCCTGTCGGTCAGGTTTATCAAACCTTCTCTAGCGACGAGAAACTGCGCACGTGCCCAAGCTGCGGCACAATCATTCCGGCGCCAGCGAAATGATCGCATAGAACGCAAAAAACTCAAAGTTTGGAAATGGGAATTAACCGCGAACGGCACGAAATACACGAAATTTGTTTCGGGGAATGGTCCTCTTTTCGTGTGGTTCGTGTTTTTCGTGGTTAATAGTCTTATGATCCCCGGCCGCTCGCCTATCCAATGACTGATTACGTTAACCAGCTCACGCGACTCGCCAAAGCTTACGCCGACGCCGAAGCCGGCGTGATCGCGGCGTTTTTCAAGAAGCCGCGCAAGCGAACCGACCATCTGCGTTGGCTCAAAGCGCAAGGATTCAAAGAATACTCGGCGATCAAACCGATCCTCGATGCGCTCACCGCGCTCTATCCGAGAATCGACCGCGGCGTCGGCCGGCATGACTACGCCGAGCTGACCGAAAAACTCGCCGACGAGACCAAGCACGCGCGCTTGGTGCTGGATTTGCTGGAAGAGATCAGCGGCAAGAAAACCGGGCCCCGTGATCTCACCTGGCTGCCGGAGGATCGCAAACTCGCCAAGGTGCGCGCCCAGTATTCCAAGAGCTACGCGACCCTGTTGCACGGCTCGGGGAAAATCAGTTCGAAAGAAATCAAGCGCCGTGAC
>JBGTCC010000495.1:0-2702 GCA_041749055.1 Thermodesulfobacteriota bacterium
CGATTGGGCGACTCGTAACGGTCGCGATCAGTTTCCGGCGGGATTCATGAAGCTGCTTTGACAAGGTGTTAGAGAAGGTACTCCAGTGGTCGCATAGCTCAGTTGGTTAGAGCGCGCGCCTCACATGCGCGAGGTCGTAGGTTCAAGTCCTACTGCGACCACCAGATTTTCTCTTGGTTTTAGCCAAATTCCCCTTTATAGACTCAGCACTTCCTTTGGCGGCTCGCGCTCTGTCGAGCTACTTTAGCAATTCGCGCAAAGGTCGGTTTGAGTTTGCCCGCAGAGTTGCCTCCAAGACTTGCCTCCAAGGGCCTCCCAAAATTTTGCCGCGTGTCTTTCATGCGCTTTATCACCGTTCTGGTATAGCGGCTCGTCGTGTTTAGGCTTGTGTGGGGCAGGAGTTTCATGACCGTGTTCGGGTCCGTGACCTGCGCCGACACTTGAGTTGCAAAATAGTCTCTCAACTCCTTGGTCGTGAGTTTGACGCCGCCCGGATAGCCATGCTGTTTTGACTCCTTCCACGCTTGCATGGTTGTCGATCTTGGGATCTTTTCCATCTAGGCGTCGAAAGCCGTGACTCGCCGGATTTTCTCAAACAGACGGCGCCGGCTGTAAATCTTTTTACCCTTGGTTTGTGCCGATCTGCCAGGGAACAGATTTGACCTCCCATCAATTGGAATTTCATTCCACAGGAAATTCTTTGCTTATGGTCACCTGCAATTTAGAAGGTGGCGTGTTCGTCTCTGAGTATCCCGTGTGCGCGGGAATCTCGGAAATCGCTGCTGATTCCGAGGCGGCAAATCGAGAATCTCTCGGCCTTGAGGCGAGGCTCGCTTAGTTTAGCCGAGTTGCTTCCGACGGTAATCCGACGGTGTTGAGCCAGTCCAGCGTTTAAACGCCCGGTTAAAGGCGCTCACTTCTGAATAGCCTAATAGGAAGGCAATTTGGGTAAGTGTGTTTTCGTGGTCTTTTAAGTATTCCAGCGCGAACTGATGGCGCGTGTCGGCTACTAATTTTTTGAAGTCGAGGCCATATTGTTCCAATCGTCGCTGGAGTGTTCGTGGGCTCAGCGCGATTAATTTCGCCACGCGGGCGAGTTTTGGCGTGCCGTTTTTCAGTGATTCGCCGATCGCCTTTCGGATCGTGGCAATCACCCCGTTCTCAGTCGGCATTCTATTAAGTACCTCGCCGAGATAGTGGGTCAATATTCCGTATAGGCGATGATCCGCAGACGGAACCGTTTGATCGAGAAATTCGCGTTCTATGATCAGCGCATTGCTGGCGCAGCGAAAAATAACCGGAGCGCGGAAAACTCGAAGATGCTCCGTGTTCGACTCCGGCGGGTCGTGGGCAAATTGAATTTCTCTCGGCGTCCATTGACTGCCCGCCATAATTCTAAAAGTGTTCAGCGTGCCCGCCATAGTAAATTCACTAAACTGGCGCGGCTGTTCCACACCGATGTGAGAATAAGAATAAATGAATTTCGCGAGCTCAGCATCAATATCTAAAGACAGTTTTAAAGCTTGATTGTGCACATGGAGATAACGCGCCGCGGTTTCGCAAGCGGCTGCAATCGTCGGCGAGTTGAGAACCGCATAGACGAGCGGACCGATATTTTTGGGGTTACTGCGCGCGCCGAAATGGAGCCCGAAGCAATCGTCGCCGGTGGCTTGGGCGACTTCTTCCAATAAACGAGCAAAATCCACACAAGCAATAAACCCATCGGTATCGGACAAGGCGGTGAAGTCGAACGCCATCGATTGCCGAACCTGATCGGGATCGGTGCCTGTAGCGGCGATGGCATCGAGCAGACCTGTGGTTACGCTGATGGAAATTAACGGTCGAGGCGCATGAAGTTTAACCACGGTCTTTGGTTTGCCTGATCGGGCACCAGCTGTCAATCGAGTGTCATGGAAAGTCAAGACAATAAGCCCCCTAGGTTTTAAACGATGATGCATGGATTATCAGGTCAAAACGTTTTGCCGGCAAAATAATGAAAATTGTCTAACCATCGCCGCCCGCGGATTTATCGATCGCCAAGCATTTTTGCGGCTGATGCAGGCGATGGTCGAACTCGCCAAGCCGCTCAACGGTTGTAAAGTATTGCTCGATCTCCAGGATGCTACGTGCGACTTTGGACTTGAAGAGCTTATCGAATTGAAGGTTGATCTGGGCATCCTTCCATGGACTGCGGTTGGCAAGTTGAAACTCGCCATGGTGACGAGCCCGCATCTTGAGCAATACTATGGATTGCGCCAAGTAACCTTGCCGGTGTCGCAATTGGGGATTGACGTCGCGGTTTTCGATGAAGAAAAAAAGGCGATGGATTGGCTGGGGGAAGCAACCGGCTGCCGCGTTTCCTAACATTAAGATATCGTTGCGCAGGGCCGCAGCGCTTGATTCCCGTGGCCTGGGTTCGTAAAGTCACGGAGACCGTGGCAGCCTCCGACTCTATCCTTACCAGGAACCGCCCAGGCCAACTCGTAAGGCGCTGGTTTTTTTGTTTTCTATGTATGTTTGCCGGGGTTGCCGCGGCGACTCCCGTCATCGGCGCGGATTCTCCACGCGCCAAACGGGTTCTGATGATATCAACCGGCAGCCGGTTTTCCACAGGATTCCCGTTAGCCGAGCAAAGCGCTCTCGAAAGGTTGCGCGAGCTTTATACGGGCAACCTAGAGTTTTACTCCGAATCTCTCGATATC
>JBGTCC010000496.1:0-4475 GCA_041749055.1 Thermodesulfobacteriota bacterium
CCGCTTGAATCTGTTCCCCTAGACGAATGCAGCCCACAGATCGACAAGCTGCTGAAGCGAGGTCTCCTGTCATTGCCCCCGGCCACAGCTTCGCCTCGGTCAGCGATAAGATCGGCGCCATTGTCCTGCAGCAACCCACCGGCATGCGCTGGTGGGCCGGTTTCGCCGCCGCCTTTTTACTGCTCATGTTGTTGCTGTTCGCCGTCGCTTATTTATTCGTCAAAGGCGTCGGTGTCTGGGGCATCAACTCGCCCGTGGCTTGGGGCTTTGCCATCGTCAACTTCGTCTGGTGGATCGGCATTGGCCACGCCGGCACATTAATTTCCGCAGTTCTATTATTGCTGCACCAGGAATGGCGCACTTCGATCAACCGTTTCGCCGAAGCGATGACCCTGTTCGCCGTCGCCTGCGCTGGATTATACCCGATACTGCATCTCGGCAGGCCGTGGCTTTTCTATTGGCTATTTCCCTACCCCAATACTCTCGGGTTGCAGCCGCAGTTTCGCAGCCCGCTGGTATGGGACGTCTTTGCGGTATCGACTTATCTGATGATTTCGCTGCTTTTTTGGTTTATCGGCTTGATCCCCGATCTCGCCACCTTGCGCGATCGTTCGCCAAGCCGCGCCGGGCGGGTGATTTACGGCATGCTCGCCATGGGTTGGCGCGGCTCGGCGCGCCATTGGCAGCGTTACGAAGTCGCTTATCTGCTGCTCGCTGGAATCGCCACGCCGCTGGTCGTTTCAGTTCACACCGTGGTCAGTCTCGATTTTGCCGTCGCCATCGTGCCGGGGTGGCACACGACGATTTTTCCGCCCTATTTTGTCGCCGGGGCGATTTACTCAGGTTTCGCCATGGTGCTGACCTTGGCGATCCCGCTGCGCGCCGCCTATGGCCTGCAAGATTTCATCACCGAGCGGCACCTGCAAAACATGGCTAAAATTATGCTCGCCACCGGCCTGATCGTCGCCTACGGCTATTTCATGGAGCTGTTCACCGCCTGGTACAGCGGCAATGATTTTGAAATGTACACCACGCAAAATCGTCTGCTCGGCCCCTACGCGCCAGCGTATTGGGCGTTGATACTGTGCAATGTGATCGTGCCCCAGGCGCTCTGGTCCAATCGCGTGCGCGCCAACCCGATCTTGCTCTTCGTCATCGCGATCATTGTCAACATCGGCATGTGGCTCGAACGCTTCGTCATCGTCGTCACCAGTCTGCATCGCGATTTCCTGCCCTCGTCATGGGGCAATTATCTACCGACGGTGTGGGACTTTGCGACTTTCGCCGGCACCCTCGGTTTGTTCCTGAGCCTGGTATTCCTGTTCATCCGGTTTCTGCCGATGATCTCGATATTCGAGATGCGCACGCTGTTGCCGGAGGCGGAAATTAAAAAAGATTAACCGCCGTTCAAACCGTTCAACGCTCCTCCCCCGCTTCGCGGGGGAGGAAATCGAAACATATCAGAACGAGTTCCCTCGCCCGCGTGCGGGAGGGTTAGGGTGAGGGCACGGTTTGAACGGAGCTTGAGCGATTGAACGGAGCAAAGCGCTTGAACGGTTTGAACGCGCTCGGAATTTTATGATCTACGGTCTGCTCGCCGAATTCGACAATCCCAGCGCTCTAGTCGCAGCGGCGCGCCAAGCCCATGCCGCGGGATACCGCCAGATGGATGCCTACACGCCCTTTCCTGTCGAAGAATTGACTGAAGCGTTGGGGCTTGAACGCACCGGGGTGCCGGCGATCGTGTTATTCGGCGGCATCACCGGCGCCGTGCTCGGTTATCTCATGCAATACTACATAGCGGTGATCGATTATCCGTTGAACATCGGCGGCCGGCCGCTGCACAGCTGGCCGGCGTTCATCCCGGTGACGTTTGAGCTAACCATTCTTTGCGCCGGCCTATTCGCTGTCTTAGGCATGCTGGCCCTAAACGGACTGCCCATGCCGCACCACCCTGTTTTCAACGTGCCGCGTTTTGCCCTGGCCAGCCGCGACCGGTTCTTTCTCTGCATCGAAGCGGTCGACCCCAAGTTCGAGCGCGACGATACCTGGCGCTTTTTGGATCGCATGGAGCCGCGCTCGGTGAGCGAGGTTGAATTGTGAAAAAGCGAGTCGTGCAAGCGTCGGACGTCCGATCCGGTTCCGACCTTGAACTTTTGAACCTTTGAACTTTTGCAGCGATTCTCTGAATCGATCGCCAATGCCGAAGACTTTAACCTGCCCGCTACTCGCGCTGTTGTTCTTATTCGCCGCCTGCCGCCAGGAAATGGCCGATCAACCGCGCTACGATCCGCTCGAATCCAGCACGCTTTTCGCAGACGGCCAGTCGGCGCGGCCGCTGGTCGAAGGCACGGTGGCGCGCGGCCAGCTCAGGGACGACGAACAATTTTTCAATGGCGGCACCGACACGGCTTTAGCCACGGAGTTTCCCTTGCCGGTGACCCTCGAAGTGCTGCACCGCGGCCAGGAGCGCTATAATATTTATTGCACCCCGTGCCACGATCAGCTGGGGAGCGGCAACGGCATGATCGTGCGCCGCGGTTACTCTCGCCCGCCCTCTTTCCATACGGAAATCTTGAACAAGCAGCCGGTGGGCCATTTATTTCGGGTCATCACCCAGGGTATCGGCGCTATGCCGAGCTACCGCGTCCAGATCGCCGCCCAGGATCGGTGGGCGATTATCGCTTATATGAAGGCATTGCAATTTAGCCAAAACGCAAAGCTCGACGACGTACCGGCGCCCCAGCGCGACCAGCTCACCGGGAGCCAACCCTGATGGCGATCGCGAACCAGCGCCCCGCGCTCGAGGGCTGGGAAACTTTTCAGCGCGTTTCCCTGATCGTCGGCATCGCCGGTTTGACGCTCTGCCTGGTCGGCGCGTGGTTTAGCCGCCAGCAGTTTTTTCAATCTTATCTTTTCGCTTATGTTTTCTGGCTCGGCATCGCGCTCGGCTGCCTCGGCATCGTCATGCTGCACAATCTTTCCGGCGGCGCCTGGGGCGCAATCATCCGCCGCCCGCTGGAGTCGGCAATGAAGACGCTGCCGTTGATGGCTTTGCTCTACGTTCCGCTATTGTTCGGACTGCATAGTCTTTACGAGTGGGCGCGCCCGGAGGCTTTGGCACACGACGCGTCGCTGCGCCACAAAGCGGCTTATCTGAACGTGCCATTCTTTGTCACCCGCGCCGCGTTTTATTTTGCGCTTTGGTCCGGCGCTGCATTTTTCCTGGCGCGGTGGTCGGACCGGGGAGACCGCAGCGACGATTCCCGCCTTATCGCGCGCCAGCGCATGGCCAGCGCGCCGGGATTGTTGCTTTATGGTTTTACCGTCACCTGTGCCTCCATAGATTGGACCATGTCGCTCGAGCCGCACTGGTATTCGACGATTTACGGCGTTCATTTTTTTGGCGGCCATGTATTGGCGGGATTCGCCTTCACCATTCTCGTCACCGTTGTGCTGGCGCGGCAGGCGCATGTCGCGGCGATAGTCACGCCGTCGCACTTTCGCGACCTCGGCAATTTGCTGCTCGCCTTCGTCATGCTCTGGGCTTACTTCGCCTACTCACAGTGGATCATAATCTGGTCGGGCAACCTGCCGGAGGAAATCTCGTGGTATCTTTCGCGCAACCGCGGCGGTTGGCAGTGGATCGTCATTGCCTTGGTCATCTGCCATTTTATCTTGCCTTTCTTGTTGCTGCTGTCGCGTAAAGTCAAACGGCCGGTGCCCGCTCTAGCCGGCGTCGCCGGCGCCATCGTCATCATGCGCATGATCGATATCTTCTGGTACACCGCGCCGGCCTTTCATCCCGGTCGTTTGACAATTCATTGGATGGATATTGCCGCGCCAGTGGGTCTGGGCGGGATCTGGCTGGCCGCCTTTACTTGGTATTTGCGCCACGGGCCGCTGCAGCCGCGGCAGGATTCCCATGCCCCTGAGGTGATGAACCATGGCTGAGCCGGTCACCGTGCCGCGCCCCGACAATCCCGCGGTCAGCCACGAAGCCAGCGATGTCGATCTGCGCCGTATCACCTATTTGGGTGGCGGTTTGGCCGTCGCCGTGGTGCTGATCCTGGTGTTTCTCTTTTGGTTGTTTAATTTTTTCAGCGAGCGGGAAAGCCGGCGTGGCCATGATCCTGTCGGCATCCGGCAAAGCGCGCCGCCAACCACCGGCCCGCCACTGCAAATATCGCCGCGCAGCGAGATGGCCGAAATGCGCGCCGCCGAAGACAAAATCTTGCAGAGCTACGGCTGGATCGACCAGCAAAAAGGCGTGGTGCGGATCCCCATCGAGCGCGCCATGGAACTGACGGCGCAACGCGGCCTGCCGGCGAGAAAAAAATAATCCAGCCGCGTGGGAACGTTAACGATGAGACATGGGGAGAGGTCAGAAATCCGAGATCGGAAGTCGGCCGACCTCCGATCTCCGACCTCCGACCGCGATTGATATAAAACCGATGCTACATCTCATCGTTTCA
>JBGTCC010000497.1:0-6990 GCA_041749055.1 Thermodesulfobacteriota bacterium
TGCTCGCGTGCACGCTTAACACCTTCGACGTCTACACCGTAACTCCGCCCGACGATTTGAAGATCTGACCGGGAGCCCGCCGTGGGTGTCGTCGTTCTCGAAGACTAGCTGCGCGACCGCGGCCGGTATCGAGCCGCCGAAGCCTGGCAACCGCAGCGCCAGCGACCTATTCGGCATAAAATCCGTCCTGCCCGTAGCGTAATCGATTCATGGCCAACAAACGTTCCGCGCGGCGGCACGCCGCTCCGGTGGCAGCCGCGGTTGAGCCGCGGCCAATAGGCGCGCTCTTGCAAGTTTGTCTGGCCGTAGCTTTGCTCGCTGTCTACACTAGCTTTCTCGCTCACCCGGTCGATCTCACCACCGCCGACCTCGGCCGCTACCTGAAGAACGGCGAACTTTTTTTTCACAGCGGTCTTATAGCCGATACCAATCTATTCGCCTACACGACGCCGGATCATCCGTTCGTCAACCATTCTTGGGGCAGCGGTGCGATCTACTTTCTCGTCGAGCGTAACCTCGGCTTTGCCGGGCTATCGCTGTTTTTTCTCGCGGTGAGCGTGGCCACCCTGTGGATATTCTTCCGCCTGGCCGTGCGCTACGGCAGCTTTGCTCTCGGCGCCGTATGCACCGTCATCGTCATGCCGATTCTGATCACCCGCTACGAAATTAGACCGGAAATGTTCAGTTATCTCATGAGCGGCCTGTTTCTCACCCTACTGTGGGATTACCGGCAAGGCCACCGTGGCGCCCGTTGGCTGATGATTCTACCGCTGTTGCAGCTTGTTTGGGTCAACCTGCATATTTATTTTTTCATCGGTATGTTTCTCGTCGGTGTCTTTCTTTTGCAGTCGCTCATCGATCTGGCCGCCCAAAGTGCGTCCCGAGCAGGTTCCCCAAGGCAGCCATGGAAAGTTCTCACGGCGGTAGCGGTGGCAACCTTTGCCGCCAGTTGTATCAATCCCGCGGGGTTGCGCGGCGCGGTCTATCCGCTGTTTATCTTCCATGGCTATGGATTCCCGGTTATCGAAAACTATTCGGTGCCGGCAATTCTTCAGGCAGGCTATCAGTTTCTGCCGCTAACTTTTTTTTTAGTCATCATGGGCTTGCTTTGTTTAAGTTGGCTTTACGTCATCATTAAAGACCGTTCTAGTTTCTCGGTATGCAACTTTGTCTTGACGTTGTTTTTCGCCGCGCTGGCGTGGTGGACCATCCGTAACTTCGCTATCTTTGCTTTCTTCGCGTTGCCGCTGACGGCGGCTAACTTTAGCGGCATGATACGAGCGCAGCCCTCGCACTGGCTAAATTCGTCCTTCGGCGCTCTGGCCACGGTGGGTGGTGTGGCGGTTCTGCTCGTGCTGATCAATCCGGCATATTTCTTCGCCGGCGGTCGCGGCGCCTTTGGCATCGGCCTCAAAGAGGGCAATCTGGCGGCGCTGGAGTTTCTCCGCAGGGAGCGATTGCAGGGGCCGATCTTCAACACCTTCGACCTCGGCAGCTATTTGACTTATGGCCTTTATCCGCGCGAGCGTGTGTATGTCGACAACCGCCCTGAAGCCTATCCGGCGACTTTTTTCTCTGAGGATTATTTTTCACTCTTGGTGAACGAGGAAAAGTGGCGCAGCCATCTGGCCGCCAATAAATTCAACAGCATCGTCATCAACCCCAGCGGCCACTCCGCTGCGGCGGAAAATTTTGTCATAAAGCGCATGCTCGACCCGGATTGGGCGGCGGTGTTTTTCGACAAGGAAATTCTTATCCTCGCCCGCCGGTTCGGTGCCAATCAGCCGGTTATTGCCAAGCACGAATTGCCGCGCGAAGCGGTGCTGCAAAAAACCGAGTGAGGCAAGTGTTGGTTCATTAGTTGACACACTGTCAGGTCGTCGGATAGGCTCGTTGCGATTGCGCGGGCCGATTGTGCGCAACAATTTCTATTAAGGGGAATGAAGATGAAGCTCAAGGACCAGGTGGCATTAATTACCGGCGCGGGCAGAAATATCGGCAAGTCGATGGCGAAACTGTTCGCTACCGAAGGCGCCAAGATCGTCGTCGCCGAGATGCATGAGGGGCGCGGCCAAGCGGTGGTCGACGAGATCACCCAATCCGGCGGCCAAGCGGCGCTGGTGTTGGGCGATGTTTCCAAGTCGGCGGATGTGCAGCGCATGGTGAAAGAATCGGTTGGCAAGTTCGGCGGCATCGATATCCTGGTCAACAACGCGGCGCTCACCGATCACGCCAATATTTTCGACAGCACCGAAGAAGAGTTCGACAAGGTTATCGCCGTCAGTTTGAAGGGCCCCTATTTGGTGACTAAGTATGTCGCCCTGCAGATGAAGAACCAGGGGCGCGGCGGCAAAGTTTTGAATTTCGGTTCGACATCAGGCTTGGTCGGCCGTTTCGACGGCATCGCCTACGCGGCGGCTAAAGCCGGCGTCATCAACATGACGCGGGCCATGGCAGTGCAGCTGGCGGAGTACGGCATTCGCGTCAATTGCATCGTGCCCAACCGCTCCGGTTCGCCGGTGGGTTACGACGATGACGTGGCGGGCAGCCGGACATTTCAGAATCTCGCCGGTCGGCTCGGCACGGCGGACGATCAGGCGAAGGCGGCGTTGTTCCTGGTCAGCGATGATTCCAGTTTTATCATCGGCCATCCGCTGATCGTCGACGGCGGCGTCATGGCGACGGCGAATTTTCCCCGCGAGCAGTTTCAGAAATAAAGTGAACCTCGTACCGATGGTTCAAAACGTTCAATTGGCGGCAAGAAAATCCGGCGATATTCTCGATTCGTCATTGCAGGAGATTGCGGTTGGCGATGGGCGCTGGAGAGCCGTGTGCGGGAGAACCGCACGCACGGTTCGGAGGGCGGGGACCGCCTGGATGCCGGTCTTCACCGGCATTACGGACTGCCACTTCGATGCTCAACGATGCGGCGCAACTGTTCTGAATAGTACTTGTGTCCTCAGCGATATAGCGGCAGCGCTGCGATGCGCCGCTCAATTTGCGCCATCATCTTTTTGTATTCGACTCCGTTAACGCCGCCGAAGCGGCGCTTGAACTCCGCCTCCGGCATGAATTCCGGCAGATCGGCAGTGGCCGGCATGATGTCTTTTTCAGCAATTCCGCCCGATAACCGTTGCTGAAATTTCCTCGCGCTGATGATTCCGGCGGCAAGCTCTCCAAAGCGCGTGCCGGCACGGTCGGCGGCGATGTCGCTAAAGGAAAAGCCGCTGCCCGCGCGTGAGTCAGCGATTTCTTTGTAGAGCCCCACGGCGTCTGCGAGCGGGCTGCCGGCGCTGGCGGCGAGGGCGGCGGAGACGATAAAGTGTTTGGCGAAGTCGGCACGGCCGTTGAGCGTAACGACCTGTTCAGTCGGCCGCGGCCAACTGTTGGCCGCCGGTAATAACCCGCCGAGCGATTTGCCGTTGACATAGAAAGCCAGGGCGACAAGGGCGGCGCGATTCTCGCCTACGGCGCTGAATGGCTGTGAGCGAAATGTGGCGAGTTCAAACAGGGCGACGGAGAGTTCGGCCAGAGGGACATTTCGTGTTTTGGGCGAACTGTTGATTAACGCCAAACGTTCTTGATAGACGCGAAGCCGCTCTTGATCCTCCGCCGAAATTACCGCCGCGGTGAGTTTGCCGGTTGACGAAGCCGGCCACTCGTAGCCAACCACGATTTGGCCATTTCTGATCTCTACTCGCTTAACGGCATCGTCGACCAGGTCGTAGGCGTCTTTTCCGATCAGCTGTGCGCCGATCAGCTTGATTAACCAATTGCCAACGAACCCCGGCAGCGGCAGCTGGCCACAGCGTAATTCGTCGAATTGTAGCGAGGACCCGTCGCTGGAAAGGATCGCGCCGATATTGAAATAAAAAATCACCGGTACTTTCGGCGGCCGCAGGCTGGCAGCCAAATCGATCTTGCCGTTGCGCACGGTGAGCCGAGCGCCGCCATGGGCGTAAAAGTATGCGAGGTAATTGGCGGCTAGATCGATATCTTGCTGGTTTAGCGTGAGTGATTGGCGAGTCCGGTACGCCGGTTTGCGCGGGTCGTTTTGCGCCAGGATCTGCCGCGCACTCTGAATATTGCCTGGCGTAATTTCGGCGGCACGCCTGACGGTCGGGTGGAGATCGATCGCCATATAAATGGCCGCGACCAGTACGAGCGGCAGCACGCACGAAAGTATGGTGAGAATTCTGCTTAATAAGCGCATGACATGGTGCCCGGAAATTCTACGTCATGCTTTGACCAAAGCCAACTGTTAATGCAAGTGCCCAGGCAGCAAAGAGAATCCTAGCGCGCGAGGCCAGGGCGTTTTTCATCCGGCTAACGATGGTCGGAAAAGTCGGCGGCGTTTGAACCATGTGGCCGCCGGCGAAGTCTCTAAAGTCTTTCATCCATCCCTGTTGCGCTCCTGCTTCTGGGGGAGCGAGGATTGAAACTAGAAAACCCGAAGTCCGTCATTGCCGCATGCTTTAAGTGGGAATCCAGGCGGGAACGGATCTGGACCCCCGATAAAAACATTCGGGGGGGGTGACGCCATTAGGATAAATCTGATCGCGTTCTTCTGACGCCCCGTAGCTTGCTGCGCGGCAGTACTTTCGCTGCGCGACCGTCAAATCGTTCGAGGGATTGACAACCAGGCGGCAGCTTCGACGTTTCGGGAATTCTCAAAACGTCGAGATACCTGTTAATAACCGCCTGGTTGCTGAAGCGAGTAAATATTACAAGTTACTTGTCCGATCCGCCTCACTTGTTAGACTACCAGCCGGTAAATCGGGATGCTGGAGGGCATCTATGAAACAATCGTGGTGGTCGTCTGTGGGGCTGCTTTTTTCTTCAGTGGCATTGTCTGGTTGTGAGCTGGTTGCCGCCATTTTTAAGGCCGGAGTCTGGGTCGGAGGGCTTCTGGTAGTTGGAGTTCTCGGCATTGTCATATGGCTAATTTCCAAAGCGAAACGGTGACGCCCAAAGCTGCCGAAAGTGGCTGTGCCTGACTGCCGAAGTAGCTTGACTGCAAGGAGTAGAGTAGCGCGGCGCTCATTCAATACTGGACGGCCGCGCCAAATCGTGATGGAGCGCGCGGTTCCAAACGTTCCAATCGCTCAAACGCGGCGCGCCGTGCAAATCGATTACCGGATTCATGGTGACGAGGGCCTTTCGCGTTTCTTGGATTATCGAAAGATCAAAATGAATGCTGAAGTGATGAGTGGACGATATGTTGTTGGCGCGGGATTGAACCGGCAATGACCGGTGGGAAAAGCGGACTGGCAAGCAGCGAAAAGAAAAGTAACCCGTCGCCTTTTTTAGCTCCATCGGGCAACTTTAATGGTCGCCCCGCCGAAACGAGAGTCATGATGTTTTCAATCACAGCAATCGCTAAACTTCTGATCCAGCTAGCGACTATTACTCCTGCGGTCAATGTTTCCATCGAGCAAATTCGCCAACTCGTCGAGACAATTCGAAAACCCGGAGCTGGGACTCAGAATCAACTGGACGATCTGAAGAAGGCACTAGAATTACAGGCCACAGTCAATAAAGAGATCAACGACAAGCTGAAACTCGTCGAAACGGTTCTTCACACCGTGCAAAAGTCCCTGAAAGTTTTGGCCGTCGCGGCAGCGGGCGTAGGATTAATCGCAGTGGTAGCTTTGGTCGTTGCGGTGGTGAAGTGAGCCAAGAGAAAAGCGCAAGGAATTCAGAAAAAGGAATTCCGGGTCAAATCTTTATCTAAGGTGTAAGCTCTCTTCAATGTCCGATAAAGCCAACCCGAGCCATATCGCCCTGCACAAGCTCCCGTAACCGGTTCCTCTCCCGGCTCACCGCTGGGTAGTCCAGCGCGCCCAGCTTTGCTGGTCGCCGCCTGGCATCGGCCCGGCGCCGATATGCATTTCCATCGCCGCCGCTCGTGGGTTTCGATTCCTCAGTAATCCATCCACGCCTCACCAGGGTCGCACAACCTGTCATTCTCGACTCATTCATCCATCATGTCGGTGATATTGTCGCTTATATTGTCGCTGATATTCCACAGCTGCTTAAGCAAAAATTTAATTACGAAATAGGTGAGAACTCCGCTAACAGATAAACCGATCACAACGAGTATCGATTTTCTAATAACGTCTTTCAGCCACTTGATCCACTCCCAAACCCTTTTTCAGCAGTGCAGGCTCCTAGTCGGTGCGTTTTCTGATTCTCTCCCACAAGAAATATTGAAACAAGAACCGTTAGACCAATTTTTAGCGACCTAATTTTTCCCGAAGCCAACACAAAGGCGCGCCTAACAGCGCGGCTGAATGCCCCTTGGAATGGGTTACTTGATAAACGACGAATGACCGGAGCAAAACATGCAGCCGGTGGATGCATGGAAGCGCGCGCAAATTATCGCGCATGGATTAAGCGGCCGAATAGTCAGGGGACCAGCGTCGGAGAGTTTCGAGTCCCGCTGCGAGGAACAAAGTTGTGATCGCCTGTCGAGCGTCCATTCCGGCATGAAATCGAAACCCGCCAACAGAATTGTCAGGCGCATAAGCTGACCTCTAACATCATGGGCGTTCCGGCGATGCAAAAGGCCGCGGATCTGCGCGGCGAAGTGTTTGCCGTCGCCAACCCCGGTTCGGCCGGCGATTTTGCCGCTAAGCTGTTCCTCGCCAGCCAGGGGCTGAAATCCGGTCAGGGTGTTTCGCTGATCTACAATGGGTCAACTAGCGGGGCATTCGCGGCGCTGCGGCCGTATATCGCCAAGCAGCCCGGGCGCATGCGCGCTTTCGTTGCCGGCATCACCGAAGCGATCGCCTATATCCATCGACGCCCCAATGAGGCCAAGGCGGTGTAAAAAAATACACTCGAGTGTTCGACCCGAAAATTTTGCAACACACTTACGACTCCGACACCCGCTTTATGGAGCCGGTGCCGCGTCCGAGTATCGAAGGCACCGAGACCGTCCTCGAACACCTGGGAGTCACCGGCCGGCCCGCGGATCAGTTTGTCATT
>JBGTCC010000498.1:0-2503 GCA_041749055.1 Thermodesulfobacteriota bacterium
CGGGAAGCATTCCGGTTTTGGATGAGAGCAGCGGGAAACTGTTCAATAAAGCCTTTTTCTTCGGCCGCGGCGGCGAATATGGCGGGCAAGAAAAACTCCACATGACGCGCTTTGAAATGGAGGACTGGGGCGTGGCTGCCGGCGCAGGTTTAAGGATCTTCGAGACTGAGTTCGGGCGGATGGCGATCACCATTTGCTATGATGTCGAGTTTCCGGAAATCGCCCGCGCCGCGGCGCGGGCCGGAGCGCATATTCTCTTGGTGCCGAGCTGCACTGACGACCGCCAGGGATTGTTGCGGGTGCGCTACTGCGCCCATGCGCGCGCCATCGAAAACCAGATGTATGTCATTACCTCGCATACCGTGGGGTCGATTCCCATGGTTCCGGCCGTGTCGCTCAATTATGGCCAGGCGGCTATTCTCACGCCCAGCGATTTTGCTTTTTCCCGCGACGGCATCTTGGCCGAAGGCACCCCCAATCAGGAAATGATGGTCATCGGCGAGCTGAATCTGCAAACGATCCTTGACACCAAGACGACCGGAACGGTTTTGCCGCTCTACGATAGCCGCAATACCGCCGAGATTCTTGCCACCTTGGAAACCGTATCGCTATGATCGCCCCGAGACCCGCGAAAATTATCGTACGCCATACCACGCCCCAAGACTTCGACGGCATCGCCGCGTTGAGCCGGGAAGTCTATGCCGACGCCATTCCTTGGGGCGAGGTCCAGTTGGTCTCGCATCTCGCAGTGTTTCCGCAGGGGCAGCATGTTGCCGTCGAAGCCGATAGCGGCCGGGTCGTCGGCATGGCCGCAAGTTTGATCGTCCTGTGGAACGATTACGATGTGAACATGGATTGGGAAGCCTTCACCGATCGCGGCATGTTTAGGAATCACGATCCGGCGAAGGGACGCACTCTCTACGGCGCCGAAGTCATGGTCAGTCCGCAGATGCAGCGGCGCGGTGTCGGCAAGAAACTCTATCAAGCGCGCCGTGAGCTGGTGCGCTCTTTGGGTCTCCTGCGCATTCGCGCCGGCGCCCGGCTGCGCGGTTATCATCGCCACGCCCGGCGCATGAGCGCCGAAGCATACGTCATTGCCGTGGTGCAAAAAAAACTTGCCGACGCGACCCTTAGTTTTCAGCTGCGCGAAGGCTTCCAAGTCATCGGCGTGGTCGATAATTATTTACACCACGACCGCGAAAGCCAAGGACATGCGGCGATTATCGAATGGCTTAATCCTGAAGTGGCAAAACCTGAGGATTATGCTGGGCGCGATCCGCGCTTTGCCGGCCCGGTTGATTGGCTATCGCGAGTGTCCAGCGGATAGTCCACAGCGCGACGTGGTTGGTGTCGCGGCATGCGCAGGCAACTCTGGCGAAAGAAGCTATGGAAAACCTTCAGCGCTGGTTCGTTTCAGTCAAGACGTTTCTCGATATCCCGCTCCTGCCGATCGGCAAGACGCGCTTTACGTTGTGGATGCTTCTCTACCTGGTCGTGCTGCTCGGTTCGCTGGTTTATTTTACCAAAAAGCTGAGAAGCTGGATCGCTGATCGTCTGTTGGCGCGAGCCCGCGTCGATCAAGGCATTCGCGAAGCCGTCGGTTCGATCATCCGCTACCTGATCGTCGGCATTGGCTTTGCGGTCATTCTCCAAACCGCGGGTGTTGATCTCAGCGCTTTGACGGTTTTGGCGGGCGCATTGGGCATCGGCGTCGGTTTTGGCTTGCAGAATATCGCCAACAACTTTATCAGCGGTCTCATCATCCTATTCGAAAGGCCGATCAAAGTGGGCGACCGCATCGACGTCGGCGGCGTCACCGGCGATGTGGTCGATATCTCGCCGCGCGCCACCACGGTGGTGACCAACGACAATATCGCGGTGATCGTGCCCAATTCGGAATTTATCTCTTCCAAGGTGACCAATTGGAGTTATACCAACCGCGACGTGCGCCTAAACTTTCCGGTCGGGGTTGCTTATAAATCGGAACCGGAACTGGTACGCCGGCTGTTGCTCGAAGTCGCGGCGGCGCATCCGGGCGTCTTGCAAGAGCGCCGGTCCGATGTCTTGCTGCGCGATTTCGGCGACAGCTCGCTTAACTTCATACTGCGCGTCTGGACGCGCGCATACGCCACTACTCCGGGGGTGCTGCACAGCGATCTCAACTATGCCATTTGGAAGAAATTCCAAGAACATGACATCGAAATTCCCTTTCCGCAGCGCGACCTGCATATTCGCTCGGGATCGCTGGATCTCAAACCCACAGCGGACCGGAGAAGTTGAATGTTGGACATACCTCGAACCACAATTAAAAAATGAGCAAATCAATTCAAGAAAGGATCTCGCAAATGAGAAGTTATGTTGTCCCGGTGGATTTCTCGAAAAGTTCCAATCTCGCCCTCGATTATGCCGTTGCGCGCGCACGGCGCAGAAAAGCCAAGCTGGTTTTAGTGCATGTGCTCAGCCATTCGATGGCTGCCGCCACGTCGGAAGATAGCGGTTCGGC
>JBGTCC010000499.1:0-4902 GCA_041749055.1 Thermodesulfobacteriota bacterium
GCTGCATCCCAAAATTCCTGAGTGGCAGATTATCAATGAAGACAGTGTTCCTAAGCTCGATCGCCTCTACAAATTCAAAGATTTCAAAGATGCCATTGCCTTTACCGATACCGTTGGCGCGGCTGCCGAAGAGGAAGGGCATCATCCGCGTCTCACCACCGAGTGGGGCAAAGTCGCGGTCACCTGGTGGACCCACAAGATCAAAAACTTGCATCATAATGACTTCATCATGGCGGCGAAGACCGATGCGATCTATCGTAAGTTCGCATAATTCTGGGTTGGAGTCGGGAGTGAGTAGTGATGGCTAATAGGATGACGGTGAGAACTGTTCTGGCGTTAGTGTTGGCATGGTTCGGCTTGGCGAATTCCAGTCATGCCGCAACTCCTGACGATGGTTTCTACCGAGGTAAGACCGTGCGGCTGATCGTCGCGTTCTCCCCTGGCGGCGGGTACGACACCTATTCACGTACCATCGCGCGCCATCTCGGTAAGTATATTCCGGGCAATCCGTCGGTGGTCGTCGACAACATGACCGGCGCCGGCGGCATTATTCACGCCAACTACATGTTCAAACAGGCCAAGCCGGATGGGCTGACCATCGGCAGCAACTCCGGCGGTTTGTTTTTGCAGCAGGTGATGGGCGCCAAGGGGATCGAGTTCGATGGCAAGAAATTCGAATATCTCGGCGCGCCGGCAGTCGATCACTTAGTTTGCGCGATTGCCAAGGCCAGCGGCGTGACATCGATGGAGCGGTGGTTCGCGGCCAAGGAGCCGGTGCGTTTCGGCGGCGTCGGTCCCGGCGGATTCGCGTCTGACTTGCCGCGCTTGTTGCAGGCGGCACTCGGCTTGCCGATCCGCGTGATCGACGGTTACAAGGGCACCTCGGACATTCGCCTGGCAACCGAAAGCGGCGAGCTCGCCGGCAGCTGTCTGTCTTGGGATTCCTACAAAACCACCTGGCGCAAACAGATCGAGTCCGGCGAGGTCAATCCGATCATTCAAGTCATGCCGAAGAAACACCCCGAGCTTGCCGCTGTCGCTTCGGCGATGGACTACGCGAAAACCGATGAAGCAAAAAAGCTCATCAAGCATGGCGCCTACGATCTGGCCTATTCGGCACGCCCGTATTTCCTGGCGCCGGGGACGCCGAACACACGGGTGGAGATTTTGCGCAAAGCGTTTGCCGATGTGCTCAAGGACGCCGACTTGCTCGCCGAAGCCAAGAAGGCGAATTTTGTCATCGAGTATGTTCCCGGCGAGGAATTAGCAGCCATCGTTCACGGGCTCTCCAAGATCGAGCCGGCCTTTGCGGCGAAGATGAAGCAGATTCTCGTGCCGTAGGAAGTTTATGATTTTTCTAGGTTCAAGAGTTCAAAAGTTCAAGGTTCGGTCTCGAGCAGGAGAGGGAAGAGATGATTAAGAAACTGTTTCTCATAGGTTTATTAATCGCTGGATTACTGAGTAGCGGTGAGCCGGCGTTGAGCCAGGATCAGTTTTACCGCGGCAAGTTACTGCGCATCATCGTCGGCTTTCCGCCCGGAGGCGGCTACGATACCTATGCGCGGCTTTTGGCGCGTCATTTGGGCAAGCATATTCCCGGCAACCCGACCATCGCCGTCGATAATATGACCGGCGCCGGCAGCATGATATCGGCCAATCACATGTACAAAGTCGCCAAACCGGACGGTTTGACGGTTGGCCATTTCATCGGTGGGTTGTTTTTGCAGCAGCTGCTCGGCAAACCGGGCATCGAGTTCGACGCGGGCAAGTTCGAATATGTCGGCGCTCCGGCGCAGGACGTATTTATCATCGGTGTTTCGAAAGCTTCCGGTATCACGAGCATGCAGCAATGGCAGGCTGCGAAGACCGTGGTCAAGTTTGGCGGCTCCGGATTTGGCGCCGGCACCGACGATATCCCCGCCATGGTGCGCGAGGTATTCGGTGTGCCGATTCAAATCGTCGCCGGCTACAAAGGCACCGCGGATATCCGCTTGGCATTCAATAATGGCGAGATTCACGGTATCGGCAACTCTTGGCAGTCGACGCGCTCGACCTGGCGCAACGAATTGGACTCGGGGCAGCTCAATATTCTGCTCCATGTCGCCTTCAAGTCTCACCCCGAGCTAACCAAATATCCGCTGGCAGGCGACTTGGTTAAAAACGAAGAGGCACGCAAGCTCATGCAAGCAGTGACGTTCGCCCATGGCGCCTCGGTGCGCCCATTCGTGTTGCCGCCCAACACGCCAAAAGAGCGCGTGCAGCTCCTGCGCAAAGCTTTCATGGACACGATCAACGACGCCGATTTGGTCGCCGAAGCGAAAAAAGCCAATCTCGAACTCAACCCGGTCAATGGCGAAGATCTGGCGGAGAGCGTGCAGGGCGTGTTGCAGCTGGAGCCGGGATTGGTGGCGAAGCTGAAGGAAATTCTGAAATAATTCTATATGCGGACCCGCGGCCGCGCTCTGAGGACCGCCGAGAAACAAGCCGTCGTGGCGGTTTCCAATAGCAGCGCTTATCGAGACCTGTCGCCCCGGCAGATCGACGCTCGGTTAGCCGATCGGGGAAGTTCTCTGGGATCGCAGAGCAGTTTTACCGGGTGTTAAAACCCAACGATCAGAGGTCGCACCGCCAAATTAGTAAGTCCCTTTCCATCGCCGGCCCAAGGTTGTGACTGCGTGAAATTCCCTTGAGGTGTGGAGCTGGAATATCACCTCTCTCAACAGTCCGATCAGGGGCGCCTAAGATTATCTGAACGGGGTCCAAGACATTTTTAGCCGGAGGGTCGTGGGTTGAAAGGTTGCAGAGGCGCAGAGCGCCGAGCCTGGTGCCCGGCTCATCCATTGGGCCTGCCAAGAGCGCGGCAGTGCCCGGGGCCAACTGACACGCAGGGGGAAACCTAGGGGTAGCAATCCGCTCAACGGCGCTCGGTCACAGTCATCGCGCTCGCTTCAACCAGACCATCGATCATTCAGCGTTAGAAAATCAACTTGAACAACCCATGGGACCTCTATCTTAAATTTTACCGATTGTAAAAAGAGAGTTCCGCGCTAGTGTAATCCGCGACGGCAGTGTTAAGGAATCTCCTGGCGGGCTGGAGGGATGCGAATATGCTTAGCAAGAGATTGTGGCGCGCAGCGGTGTTTGCGAGCACTATGGGATGGGCTGCCGAGAATGCCACCCCGGCCACCCATGATTTATACAAAGGCAAAACCGTGCGGATTCTGGTCGGCGCCTCGGCGGGCGGGGCGTTCGACACTTGGGGACGAATGCTCGGGCGTCATTTGGGTAAACAGATTCCCGGCAATCCCATTGTCGTCGTAGAGAATGTCACCGGCGCCAGCGGTTTGATTCTGGCAAATCAAGTTTACAAAACGACTCGCACGGACGGTCTGACCATCGCGACCTTCAATGGCAGTTTGCTGATGGGACAAATCCTTGGCCGTCCCGGCATCGAATTCGACGCGCGCCGGTTCGAGTATCTCGGCGTGCCGGCGAAGTTCGACTCGGTCTGTGCTTTTTCCAAAGCCAGCGGCATCACCAGCTTCGAGCGCTGGAAGGCTTCCAAGGCGCCGGTGAAAGTCGGCGGCACGGCGCCGGGTTCCAACATGGTCGATATTCCGCGGGTGTTGCAATCGGTATTCGCCTTGCCGACGCAGATCATCACCGGCTACAAAGGCTTCGCCGAAGTGCGCTTGGCCGTGGATGGGGGCGAACTGGCCGGTGCCTGCGGCGGCTGGGATGGCTTAAAATTATTATGGGGCAAACAGATCGAAGCCGGCGATGTCTTTGCGATCATGCAGACGCGTTCGCAGCCCCTCGCCGATTTACCGAAAGTGCCGCTGCTGATGGACTTCGCCAATAACGACGATGACCGGCAGCTGATCGAAGCCGGCGTGCAGTTTCCAGCCTTGTTGAGTTTGGCCTATGCGTTGCCGCCGGGAACGCCGAAGGATCGCGTGCAACTGTTGCGTAAGGCTTTCTTGGATACGTTGGCGTCCCCCGACATGCAGGCCGACGTGCAGCGAGCGCGGTTATCTAGCGATCCAGCTAGCGGCGAGGAGCTGCAAAAGATCGTCGAGCGCTTGTTCAAGCTGCCGCCGGCGATCGCCAACAGATTGAAGGAGGTTCTGAAGTAGAATCCGCCGAGTGTTCGTTGGGCAGGCAAACCCAGAGATTTCTTGATAAGCATCCTTCGATCACGCTAAAACAGCGGCAGTCTTGGAGTTCGTCTCTGCGAGGTCTTATGGTTTGGAACATCTCATATTGACCGCCCATAACCAGATCACAGCGACGCTGATGTAGACGCCGCCATAGGCCGCGTAGACACGCCGGCGGGCTGGGGATGCAGCGTGAGGAGCCAAGCAAACGCAGCCAAGCTACACGCCGCCGGCACAAGCAGCCAAGCCGGACGTTCCTGTCTCAACCAGAGATAGGGCAGGTAGCAGCCGAGGATCTCGGCTAGAGCGGTGATGATTAATAGTCCAGAAGATTTGATGATTTCCATCAATTATCTTCCAGGATATAACTTTTTGAAAACTTGCCGGACTGTGAGGGGTCGAGATAACCGCACTCCTGAATTTCTTTTGCGCCGATATTATCTGCCACTCGAACGATCCTGAAGACTCTGCCAAACATCCCTTGAGTGAAATTGGTTTCAACTTTAACAAAATAGGATTGTCTCGCCTGGGTGTCAATTTGGATCTGTGCGAGTCCGTCGTACCGGTCGCTTAGCTTTAGTGTGAAGGTGTGGAGTCCCGGTTTCAAATAAAAGAATGTATAGCCGCTATTATGCATCAAGAACTTCTCTTCATCGTCGATTAACACAGCGGGTGAGATCAACATGTTTGTCCACGTGCTTGGTCGGTAGATATAAATAAGCGCCGATTCAGAGTTCGGCGGTTC
>JBGTCC010000500.1:0-3496 GCA_041749055.1 Thermodesulfobacteriota bacterium
CCTTTGCCAAAGGGGGATCGGTCATCGGTGGCGATTGACTTCGCCACCTCCGTGTCCAGGCAACAAAATGTGGCGCATGATGAGATCAAGGTTCCGGCGAATGGCGGTAGACTAAATAATAGACCAACGCGACCATCACGCCGCCACCGGCGATATTGCCGAGGGTGACCGGTGCGAGATTCCACCACAGTCCGGTCCATGACAATTGTTCGGCGCCGCCTGGCATGGTCCTTGAGCAAGATGCCGAGTGGAATGAAGTACATGTTGGCGCTGCTATGTTCGAAGCCGGCGGCGACGAAGGCGGAAATCGGAAAAACGATGGCGCAGAGCCTATCGACGATGCTGCGGCCGGCGAGAGCGAGCCAAATAGCCAAGCAAACGAGAATATTGCACAACAGGCCCTTCAAGAACCCCTCGGCAAAAGGCAGCGCGGCTTTGGCCGCGGCGATCTTGACCGCTTGAATTCCCACTGCGCCACCGTTCATCTGCCAGTGATTCGATAGATAGACCAGTCCGACGAGGCCGAGTGCGCCGGCGAAATTGGCCAGATAGATGACGAGCCAGTTGCGCAGCAATTCTTTGGTCGTGAGCCGACGGCTTGCCCACGCCATGACTAGCAAATTGTTACCGGTGAAGAGTTCGGCTCCGGCGACGACCACCAAGATCAGTCCAAGCGAAAAGGCCACGCCGCCGAGTACGCGGCTGACGGCGAAGCTTAGAGTGGCATCGCTGGTGACGAGCGTGAAATAGAGCGCGCCGAGACCGATGAAGCCGCCGGCGAGGACCCCGAGGGCGATCTGGGAAAGCAGCGGCAAGCGCGCTTTGGCGACGCCGATGGTCTCAACCCGCTCGGCGATCTCTTTAGGTGAGTAGGCATCGAAGCCGAAGATTTCCGCCATTAGAGTTTCTCGACTCGCACCGCAGTCATCTTGTCCTCCGGTGCCGGCGTCTGTTCGTCATCGTCTTCGCTGGCATTGCCGGTGGCCGCGATTTCAAGGGCAAAAGCCAACGCCAGCGCAGGTAGAAAAGAATTTGTTTTCATGCCGGCTCCGATCATTGTTCGTGGGTGCATTCGCGATCCCGATTTCTCATCTACGCAAGACGAATGCCTCGGTTTTGTCACCTGTCGATCCGCGATTCACCCTTTATCTTGTCAATCCTGAGAGACTATCCGGGCTTGTTTCGCGAGTTCGCGAATTACTCTACGCGCCCGAACTCACAGGTCGCCTATACTGCCAGAATCCTTAGCGTCGCTTTAGGGAACTCTCGCGCCGCTCTGGCACCAAATCTGCTCAGCTTGTCAGTGAGATCGATGGGAGGTGCAGTCATGACCCAGAAGGATACATTCGGCGAAACCATGAAACTAGCGGAGCGTGCCAAGGAAGATATTTATTATGCCGAGCAGGATCGCGATCTGATCGCCAAGCTCAGAGCGAAGCTGCAGAAAGTAGAGAAAACCGCGATCGATCTGTGCTGTCCCAAGTGTGCCGGCCACTTGGAGAGTTATACCTTTGAAGGTTTCGCTCTCGACCGTTGTGATCAGTGCGGCGGCATATGGATGGACCGGGGCGAGTTAGAAGGCGTAGTGCGCAAAGTCAGCCGCGGCCTGGTGGGCGAGTGGATCGATACGTTGACGGCCAAAACCTAAGGAGCGGATCATGCCCCTGGCGGCGGCCGGCGACGGTTGGAAAGTGGAAACCACGACAGAGAAGCTGGCGCAGCGCTTGGGCCGTTCGCTGGGCAAAGCGCGCGGCGGCAAGGTCGCTTACAACTGGTCGCATAACAATAAGTTCGTTCGGGTGGTGTGGGATCAGGGTTGACTGGAATACCTCTCGCTCGCGGACCAACCCGCGCTGTGAGCCAGGCTGAAAGAAGCTTGTGGAGAAGAAGAAAACAGATTTTTCCGTCGTCTATTTTATGGTCGCCCTGGGCTTGATGTTTCTCGCGCAGTTCGCGCTGCTCGGCAAACAGGTCGAAAACATCAGCTACAGCCAGTTCAAGGCCCTGGTCAGGAAAGGCCAGATCGCCGAAGTCGTGGTGCGCGACAAAACCATCGGTGGCACGATCAAGAGCGAGGGGTTAAAAGAGATTTTTAACGCGGAAAAGATCAAAGAGCTTGGCGAAGGCGCCAAGAAGCCGGTGACATTTGTCGTCGTGCGGGTCGACGATCCGCGGCTCACCGCCGAACTCGAAGAGGCCGGGATTCCATTCAAAGGGGAGGTCTCGAGCGATTGGTTGCCGACGCTGCTGTCTTGGGTCGTGCCGATATTACTTTTCTTTGTGCTGTGGAGTTATCTCTTCAATCGCATGGGCGGTGGCGCCGCCGGCGGCCTGATGCAGATCGGTAAAAGCAAAGCGAAGGTCTATATCGAGAAATCCACCGGCATTACTTTTGCAAATGTCGAGGGCATCGAAGAAGCGGAAGAAGAGCTGATCGAGGTCGTCGAGTTTCTCAAGCACCCGGAAAAGTATCAGCGCTTGGGCGGCCATATCCCTAAGGGAGTCTTGTTGGTCGGCCCTCCCGGCACCGGCAAGACCCTGCTTGCCCGCGCCGTCGCCGGCGAGGCTGGGGTGCCTTTCTTCAGTATCTCCGGTTCCAATTTCGTCGAGATGTTCGTCGGTGTCGGCGCGGCACGGGTGCGCGATCTGTTCTCGCAGGCCGCCGAGCACGCGCCGAGCATTATCTTCATCGACGAGCTCGATGCGCTCGGCAAAGCGCGAGGTACGAGCATGCTCACCAGCCATGACGAGCGCGAGCAGACGCTCAATCAGCTGCTCGCCGAGATGGACGGTTTCGACTCCAATAAAGGCGTGATTTTGATGGCGGCGACCAACCGACCTGAGATTCTCGATCCGGCGCTGCTTCGTCCAGGACGGTTCGACCGCCAAGTGCTGGTCGACCGGCCCGATGTCAAAGGCCGCGAGAAAATTCTCCAGCTCCACGCCAAGAAAATTAAACTCTCGCCCGCCGTGGACTTGAGTATCATTGCTGCCAAGACGCCGGGATTCGTCGGCGCCGACTTGGCGAACATCGTTAACGAGGCCGCGTTGCTGGCGGCGCGCCACGGCAAAGAATCGGTTGAGGCGACCGATTTCGACGAGGCGATCGAACGAGTCGTTGCCGGCTTGCAGAAGAAAAGCCGGGTGATGAGTCCTAAGGAAAAGAAAACCGTCGCCTACCATGAGTCGGGCCACGCCTTGGTCGCCGAGCTTGTTCCCGGCGCCGATCCGGTTTCGAAGATCTCGATTATTCCGCGCGGCATGGCGGCATTGGGCTACACCCAGCAGACGCCCACCGAAGACCGTTACCTGATGACCCGCACAGAATTACTCGGGCGTATTTATGTACTGCTCGGCGGGCGGGTCGCCGAAGAGTTGGTGTTCCAAGACGTGTCCACCGGCGCCCAGAACGATTTGCAGCGCGCCACCGAGATCGCGCGCACGATGGTGACCCAGGTCGGCATGAGTGACAGCTTGGGCCTGGTATCGCTGGAAG
>JBGTCC010000501.1:0-2502 GCA_041749055.1 Thermodesulfobacteriota bacterium
CACCTCAACACCGCTGCGTAGCCGCGCCCGATGCACTTGTGCGATGGACGCAGCGGCTACTGGGGTCGGGTCGAACTCCGCGAAGACCTCCATGCACGGCGCGCCCAGCTCCTGTTCGAGTAGCGCACGCACCGCCTCCCATGGCGCAGGCGGCACCCGGTCCCAACGTCATGTACACGACTCTGATCGGTTGGCATCTGGCAGGGTGGTCGGGGGCGCTGGCGACGACCGTTCCGCTGCTGGTGCCGGCGATGACGTTGACGCTGGTCGTCGGCCATTTCACCGAACGCTATCCCGATGCGCCGATACTCCGCGCCATCCGCCGCGGCTTGACGCCGATCACCATCGGTTTGATGTTTGCCGGCGCCACCGTGCTCATGCGCGCCGTGAATCATGACTGGCGCGGCTACTTGACGACCGTGCTCACCGCTGCGGTCGTCCTACGCCTGACCTGCAATCCGCTGTGGTTCCTAGCTGCCGGCGCGATCCTCGGGATAGCTGGCGTCGTGTGAGCGATGTTATAGTTCGAACAATTCTATCAGGCTGGAACCATTGGAACGCTTGGAACGAATGGAACCGCTAACTTCAGCGTGACGCCAGCAGTTTCTCGATCTGGGCCGTAAGCCGGCGATCTCCGGGTTCCACGGCGCTTTCGAAGGCAGTGATCTGCTGGCCCGATTTGTCGACGAGATACTTGTGAAAATTCCACTTGGGCGGTTGTCCGGTGCGCGCGGCGAGCTGGCGAAACAGCGGGTTGGCGTTGGCACCGACCACCGCGGTCTTGGCGAATACCGGAAAGGTGATGCCGTAATTCAACTGGCAGAACTGGGCGATTTGATTATTCGAACCCGGCTCCTGGCCGCCGAAGTCGTTGGCCGGAAATCCCAACACTACGAACCCTCTGTCACGATAGCGGCGATATAAGTTTTCCAAACCGTCGTATTGCGGCGTGTAGCCGCACTCGCTGGCGGTGTTAACGATCAACACGACTTTGCCGCGGAATCGGCACAGTGAGATTGGTTCATCCATCAAGTTGGCGAATTTGTGATCGAGTACCGGCGGGCATGGCGGCTCGACGGCGGGGCTCGGTGCGGCAAACGCGAAAGCTATGAACGTGGCGACGACAATTACGTAAATCCCTCGGACCGGCATGCTATTTCTCCATGGTTAAAATTCTGATCTAAGGTTGAAACTATATGTTCTTGCGCCCCCTGCCAAGTAATCGCCGCGGGACAAACTTGACCCTCGAATATCGATCTTTCCATTGGCGCGGAGAAATGGTTAGGTCTGGAAGTCCGGGAGTTTACGACCTGGCAAGTTCCCCATCGAGGAGATTCTTTGAAGACATCTGAGACAGAGGGTTATGTTTACGTCCGCGATGGCGCGGTCCTGGCGACACTGGTCCAGCGCATCGATAACGCCAAAAGAATTGCCGTGGATACCGAAGCCGATAGTTTGCACAACTATTTTGAAAAAGTCTGTTTGATTCAGCTGTCGATCGACGGCGCGCATTACTTGGTTGATCCGCTCGCGGGTGTCGAGCTGCGCGGCTTTCTCGAAGCCTTGGCGGCCAAGCCGTTGATCTTCCACGCCGGCGATTACGATCTGCGCATACTGCGGGCCTCGACAGGATTCCGCCCGGGCGGGGAAATCTTCGACACAATGATCGCTGCGCAATTGCTCGGCATCGAGCAGATCGGTCTGGCGGCGCTGCTCGAGCGCTGTTTCGCCGTCACCATCGGCAAGGAAGGCCAGAAATCGGACTGGTCGCTACGGCCATTGAGCGAAAAACAGTTGCATTACGCGGTCAACGACACGCGTTATCTCGAAGCGCTGGCCGAGCGCATGGCAAGTGAGTTAACTGCCAAGGGACGCCTTGGTTGGCATAGCGAAAGTTGCCGGGCGATGGTGCAGGCGAGCGGCCGTGATAACCCGCGCGACCCGGCGGAGACCTGGCGTCTCAAGGGCGCCGGACGGATGACCCGGCGGCAATTGGCCTACCTACGCGAGCTCTGGCGCTGGCGCGATCAACACGCCCAGCGTGCCAATCGGCCGCCATTTAAAATATTTGGCAATCAACAAATTTTCGAACTCCTGCAATGGGCGGAGTCGCATCCTAACGAGCCCCTCGACAAAGGCCCCAAATTGCCGCGCAATATTCACAGCTCAATGCTGACGACTTTGGTTGAAACCATCGCCAGGGCGGCGGCCATGCCTGCGTCGGATTGGCCGGAACTGAAAAAGCATGAGCGCGGCGAAGCGCCCGGCGCCGAGTCGGTGGAACGGGCCAATGCGCTGCGCAGCGCCTGCACCGAGATCGCCAAGGAGCTGGAGATCTCGCCGGCGGTTCTGGCGCCGCGAACGGCTCTCGAAGCGATCGCGCGGAGCCAGCCGCGCGGTGTCGATGAGATCATGGAACGCGGCGGGCTCTTGCGCTGGCAAGCCGAGCAGGTGCAAGGGGCGGTGCAGAAGTATCTTGGATGAGCGTGTCTTGAACATTTT
>JBGTCC010000502.1:0-3512 GCA_041749055.1 Thermodesulfobacteriota bacterium
GGCACGCTCGAAGAAATTGCCTTGTCGGAGCGCGCCGCAGCGCGCGGCGAAGCGTGCGAAAGGCCGTTCGTTCTAGTTGCGCAGCCGTCGCTCTTCGACTCCACTCGCGCGCCGCCGGGCAAGCACACCCTCTGGGGTTACTGTCATGTGCCCCATGGCTCGAACCAAACGATGCTCGATCGAATTGAAAGTCAGATCGAGCGCTTTGCGCCCGGGTTTCGCGATATAGTGCTGGCGCGGCACACCATGGGGCCGGCGGTTCTCGAACAGCGCAATGCCAACCTGGTGGGCGGGGACATCAACGGCGGTGCTGCCGATCTAGGTCAGTTATTTTTGCGGCCGTCCTGGCGCATGTACGGTACTCCGGTCAAAGGTCTTTATCTGTGCTCGGCGTCGACGCCTCCCGGCGGCGGCGTCCATGGCATGTGCGGCTATTTTGCGGCGCGCCGGGCTCTACGCGAGATGGGATAAAGCCGGACTTGCAACGACGGCTCGCGGTTCCCTCGATAACCGATCGCCGGCGCTATTTTCTCATCGCGCTAATAATTACTCCCCAAAGCGTGGCGAGCACGCCGCATGCTGCCACTGTCAGACCGACAAACGGCACCAAGAGCGTTAGCGCCGCGCCAATCATAATCAACCCAATACCGGCGGCGAGAGGATTGAGCGGACGGCGCCGCGCGTCAGCTTCGAGATCCGCGCCTGCGGCTGCGAGACCCGGGCGCAGCCCTTGCTCGCGAAGTAGTGAATTTGCGCTTTGGGCGAGTTCTTCGCGGGTCTCCGGGTCAGAGTCTTGAATCAAACGTCCGATTTCGCCGGCCAGCCGCTCGATTTCGGCTTCGCGCTGCGGTTGCGAACTCACCTGCGCCCCAGCCTTGGTCCGAGAAACCTCATCGGTCGGCGTTGATTGTTTCATAAATAAGCTTTGCGCGAGCAATGCTTATGCCAATATGAGCCCCGTTTGGTATTTACGAGTTCCGGTGGCCCAACGCTTTTCGGGTGGATTGAGTTTTGCAGAATGAAGGAGCGGAGTTGGGCGATTACGACGATTCCCTCGTAGTTTGAAGAAATTATCAAGGCAGGTATTGTGGCTAAAGTGAAGAAAACCTCCGCTGAAATTGCCGAACGAAATCAGGCGACCGAGCCGATGCTTATCGAGCTCAGCCCCGCAGCAAAAACCAATCTGATAAAGCTCCAGTTACTCGCTTTAGACCGACAGGGAAGGCAACCGGAGCCGTCACAGATTATCGAAAAATTGATCAACGCGGCTGCGGTTAGCGGACCCGACGCGCCTTATCCGCGGTGATCGGGAGATTGATGAATCGCTCTCTGCGGTTATCCAACCCGATGGGTTATCTTGGCGGTGATCTATGCATCGGGTAGTAATCATCGGCGGCGGCTTCGGCGGGCTTTGCGCCGCGCAATCGATGAAAAATCTACCCGTGCAGGTCACGCTGATAGACCGGCGCAATTTCCATCTCTTTCAGCCGTTGCTTTACCAGGTTGCAACCGGTTGGTTGTCGCCCGCCAACATCGCATCGACTCTGCGCGCGGTGCTGCGTCACCAAAAAAATGCCCAAGTTCTGCTCGCGGAGGTGACAGACATCGACGCGGAGCGGTGTAAAGTAATTTTTGCCGGCGGCGAGCTCGGCTACGACACGTTAATCGTTGCCACGGGATCAAGCCATCATTATTTCGGACATGACGATTGGGAAAAGTTTGCGCCCGGTCTCAAAACCATCGAAGACGCGACGGAGATGCGACGACGGATATTTTCCGCGTTCGAATCCGCCGAGCGCGAGATCGATCCGGCGAAGATTCGCGCCTGGCTTAACTTCATTATTGTCGGCGGCGGCCCGACTGGAGTGGAGCTAGCCGGGGCATTGGCCGATATCGCTAACAAAACTTTAACCCATGACTTTCGCAGTATCGATCCCGCCGACGCGCAGATTTTTCTACTTGAAGCGTCGGATCGCATCCTGTCGACTTATCCTGAGGATCTATCGAGCAAAGCGCATAGGTTTTTAAACAACCTGGGTGTTTCAGTGCAAACTTGCACCGCGGTCACAGAGCTCCGTCCCGGTGAGGTTGTGGTTAGGCGCGCCGAGACGTCTGTGACGATTCCATGTCAGACGGTGCTGTGGGCGGCCGGGGTGCGCGCTTCCCATCTTGGCGCAGCGCTGCCGCGCTGCCGCGGTGCGACGTTGGATCGCGGTGGCAAAGTGATCGTTCAGGACGATTTTTCCATCGCCGGCCATCCGGAAATTTTCGTGATCGGCGATCTGGCCAGCTATACGCCTGGCGGCGGCAAGCCCTTGCCGGGTCTTGCTCCAGTAGCGCAACAGGCGGGGCGCTATGTCGCTAAAGTCATTGGCACCCGACTGACAGGCAAGACTCCACGGCCATTTACCTATCGCGACCGTGGCAGCATGGCAATCGTCGGCCGGGCGACGGCCATCGCCGATTTGGCAGGCTGGCATCTCGCCGGATTTACCGCTTGGCTGGCCTGGTTGTTCGTCCATTTGATGCAGCTGGTTGAATTTGAAAACCGCGTGCTCGTATTGGTGCAATGGGGCTGGTTTTATTTTCGCCGCAGCCGTGCCGCGCGGTTGATTACCGGCGATAAGTTTGAGTCGTGAAGCAGCGTGGAAATCACCTCGTGGGGTCAAGACCCCGGTTACCGGCAGTCCGTCAAAATAGCGTCTCGTTTTCGACACACCGCCAAATTTTTCGTATCGATTTTGGGATGTCCTGCGACAACAGAATTTTACAAGCAGTTAATTTTCGATGGTGCTGCCGAACCAAACAACGATTCCTGCTGGCATGTCGGTTGCACCATTGTCGTCATGCAATTTCATTCGTGACCGATTAAAAACTATGCGCAATCAAAGAGACTGATCGCATATGCGAAAAAAATTACCATAACAATGCAAAAGGAGAAATTAAGGAGACCTGAGTATGGGGTATTTAGCCGCAAACGACCGTTTGAGCGTATGGTTGCAGGTATTCAACAACAGCAGGGTTAACGGGGCGCCTTATTCGGGTGACGATTTGCCGTCGCAGCGTTGGACATGGCCGACGGATACTTACTTACAACGCCGCTTACGCACTTTGCACGTCCATGCGGTGGGCGAAAAGACGACGCGCGCTGCTGACGAGACAGGTAGTCGTCAAGACAATCTTTGGTTCAGCGCGGCCGGTCTGCTCGATCCGTGGTTCGAGAGACGTGATCCGCAAGCAGGCTCCGCGAAAATAGCTCGGCAACGAAAAATTGCCGGCGGCGGGGGAGCGAAGCAGCCAAGCCAATCAGTTTGATGGTGTTGGCAGTCGTGCGCTTTGCCTATGGAGAAGAGCCTTTACGCGCGTGACATGCGATGAAACTGGACCGACATTTTCCCCCGCCTGTCGCCCCGAAGAGCCGAAGCCGCACGCCACACCTGTGGGAAATCGCCGCGTTTCGAGATCTTGCACTGATCGTACTGGCTGCAGCTACACTTTTGGCAGTTTATTTT
>JBGTCC010000503.1:0-5745 GCA_041749055.1 Thermodesulfobacteriota bacterium
AGCGCTTGGCGGACATTCTGCTCCACCAGCAAGATCGTCAAACCGCTCCGATGCAGCTGCTGCAAAGTCCGAAAGATTTCTCGAACCAAGAGCGGCGCCAAACCCATCGACGGCTCGTCCAACAGCAGCACCCGCGGCTGCGCCATCAAAGCCCGGGCGATGGCGAGCATCTGTTGCTCGCCGCCGGAGAGATTACCGGCGGCGGCGCCGAGCCGGTCACGCAAGCGTGGGAACAGTTCGAGCATTTTTTCTAAGTCGTTGTTGATCTCAGTACGGATATGGCGCCGATAGGCGCCCAGGAGCAAATTCTCCCGCACCGTCAGCGTGGCGAGAATCTCGCGCCCTTCGGCGACTTGGACCATCCCCAGATCGACGATCTGGTGCGGCGCCCGGCCGCGCAACTCCATGCCGTCGAACTGGATCGAGCCGGCTCTGATATTGAGCAGCCCCGAGAGCGCCAGCAGCGTGGTCGACTTGCCCGCGCCATTGGCGCCGAGCAAGGTGACGATCTGTCCCAGCTCAAGGGTCAAACTGATGCCTCTGACCGCTTCGATGGCGCCATAGCGCACCTGCAAATTTTCAATTTTAAGTAACGCGCTCATGACCAACCCTGCACCCGCGCGCCATCTTCGGCGCTCTCTTCACCCAAATAACTTTCGACGACCGCGGGATTGGCGCGAATCTCTTCCGGTGTGCCCTGGGCGATGAGCCGGCCGAAATTGAGCACGGTGATCTGCCGGCACAGTCCCATGACAAAACGCATGTCATGCTCGATGATCAAAATGCTCAAGCCGCTCTCTTCCAACTTGACGATTTCTTCCATGAGCTGCTGCTTCTCCGCCCCATTCATCCCCGCCGCCGGTTCGTCGAGCAGCAAAAGCTTGGGCGTCGTGGCCAGCGCCCTGGCGATTTCCAAGCGGCGCTGTTCGCCATAGGAAAGCGTACCGGCCAAGATAGCCGCTTTGTCCGCAAGACCGACCTTGGCTAACAGCGCCTTCGCCTCGGATCGTTCGAGCTGCTGCGCTGCCCGCAAGCGCGCCGACGGCCAGAGAACGTCCATGGCGCCGTAGCGATCCTGCCGCCCGATGGCGACCAAGACATTTTCGGCCAAGGTCATTTCTTTGAAGACGCGAATATTCTGAAAAGTCCGGGCGATGCCGCAACGGGTAATCCGATGCGGCGCCAATCCGTTTAACGGTTGGCCGCGGAACTCGACGGTGCCGCTGGTCGGCGCCAGCAAACCGGTGATCAAATTGAACACCGTGGTCTTGCCCGCGCCGTTGGGACCGATCAGGCCAAAGATGCCGCGCTCGGGAACGGTCAGGTTGATATTCTGCAATACCAGCAAGCCGCCAAAGTTCTTTGCGATGGATGACAATTGCAGCATGACTAATCGACCGCGGCGCGCCGATGCAGATAACGCGTGAGATCCCAAATACCCTTGGGCGAGTAAATAATGATGATGATCAAAATCAATCCGTTGATCAGCGGCCGGTAATCGCCGAGGCCGCGCAGCATCTCCGGCAGCAGTGTAATCAGAACACCGCCGATCACCGCTCCCCAGGGGCTGCCGGTGCCGCCGAGCACACCCATCGCCAAGATCTCGACGCCGCGGTCGAAACCGTACTCATTAGGACTGATGAAAAATGTAAAATGAGCGTTCAAGCCGCCCGCCAACCCGGCCAATCCAGCACCGAGCACGAAGGCGAAAAGTTTGTAGGCGCGCACGTTGAGTCCCATCAGCTCGGTGGCGGTTTCATCCTGGCAGATCGCAGCCATTGTGCGACCGATCTGCGAGCCGGCGAAGCGCAACAGCACGTACAATGCCCCGCTTAGCGCCAGCGCAACGTCGAACCATTGGCTGTGCTGCGGGATACCGTTCAACCCTAACGCACCGCCAGTCAAGCCTTCGGCGTTGAGCAAAAATATCCGCACGATCTCACCGAAGGCAAGCGTCGCCATCGCCAAATAAACTCCGGACAGCCGTAGCGTCGGCGGACCGAGCAACAACGCCACCGCCGCCGGCAGCAACGCACCCAGCAGCAACGATAAATGAAAAGGCAGACTGCTCTGCAAGCTCAACAACGCCGCCGTGTAGGCGCCGATACCCATGAACGCGGCATTGGCGACGGTCAAAAGGCCGCAGGCGAGGGTCAGATAAATCGACAACGCCAACAGCACATTGGTGCCGATGGATAGCACCAGCGTGCTGTAAGTTGCCCAGAAGGTTTCCAGCCATTCCATACCGATATGATGAAAGTAGGACGTATGCGCTGTGTCGCAACTTGCCGAACTCTGCACGCAGACCTTGAACTTTTGAACCTTAAATCCAATATTCTCCGCAGCGTGCTGCGGGCATAAAATTACTGGGGTTTCCAAAAGGGGGTTGAACATCCCCTTTGGTCGCGAGCGGGGTTCATACCCCGATCGTGAAATCCCCGGTTGATCGTTGAACCACGCCCACAGGGCGTTCAGATCAAGCGCGCCGCTCGGCGGCTTTGCCGAACAAGCCTTGCGGCCGGATGAGCAAAATCGCGAACAGCAGGCCGAAGGCCACCGCATCGCGCATGGTCGAGCCGATATAAGCAACGGAAAAAACTTCGGCACAGCCAAGAAAGAAACCGCCGAGCAGGGCGCCGCGGATATCGCCCATGCCGCCGAGGATGACCACCGCGATGCCTTTGTGCAGCATCGGTTGGCCCATCTGGGGAAACACCGCGTTGGTGTAGAGCGCGATCAAGACGCCGGCGACACCGCCCAGGAGCGCGGCGATCACCGAAGTCATGCGAAACAGGCCCTCGACGTCGATGCCCAACAGCGCCGACGCCTTGCGTGACTCCGCCAACGCGCGCAGAGCACAACCCATGCGGGTGTGTTTTAGCCACCACAGCAGGACAGCCATCAGGATCAACGCCAGGAGAATGATCTGGATCTCCAGCCCGGTAACTTGCACGCCGCCAAACTGCAAACCTTCGGCGGCCAAACCATGCACCGGGAAGCGCAAATTTTCGGCGCCGAAAATACCCTGGATGGTACTGTTGAGAGAAATAGCCACACCGATGGTAGCGATCATCGGCGCCAAATGGGGCGCCTGGCGCGCTCGGAGCGGCGCGAAGATCAAGCGGTCGAGAAGCCAACCGGCGGCGCCGGTGACGAAGATCGCCGCGCCCATCGCCAGTGCCAGAGGAAATTTGAGAAGCACCACCGCTTGCAGCGCCGTGTAAGCGCCGAGCATGAAGATCGCGCCATGGGCGAGGTTGACGACGTTCAGGACACCGAAGATCAGGGTGAAACCGAGAGCGAAGAGCGCGTAGACGCCGCCCAGGGAGATCGCGTTGACGAATTGCTGGGCGAGCATCGGTTATTTTTGAATGACGTATTGGTTACCCTTGGTCATCATCACGATGGCGGTCTGCACGGCGTCGTAACCGGCCGGCTTGCCGTGCTTGTCCTTGACCTGGCGAAACTTGAAGGGGCCGGTGGCGCCGGCGATCTGCGCCGCCGGCAATGCGTTACGCAACGCAATGCGATCGTCATCGAGCTTGCCGCTCAGCTTCACCTTCTTAAGCGCCTGGGCGACGATATACACGGCGTCGTAGGCTTGGGCGGCGAACTGGTCAGGTAACGCGCTGTAAACTTTCTGATAGGCGGCGATGAAGCGCTTGTTTTCCGCCGCCGGATTCTCGCTGGACCACGGGCTGCCGACCCACAGGTTGTCGGAGTTATCTTTTGCCAGATCGAAGACCTTGGGCGAATTCATGCCGTTGCCGCCGATAAACGGCAGCGCGATGCCCAACTGGCGCGCTTGCACCATCGCCGGCGCGCCTTCGGCCACCAACGCGGACATGACGATGGCGTCAGCATGACTGGATTTGATCTTGGTTAGCTGCGGTTTGAAATCGACGTCGCCCTTGGCGAATGTCTCGGTGGTGGTCACCGGAATCTTGAGAGTTTCCAGAGCTTTTTTGAAATTGTCGTAGCCGCTCTTGGTAAAAATATCGTCGTTGCCGTAGAGCACAGCGACTTTTTTCAGGCCGGTTTTCTGCGCCGCGACCTTCAAGGTCACCGGCAGGATATCGGCCTCGGTGACCGAATTGCGAAAAACATAGTTGCCGATCGAGGTAATACCGTCGGCGGTATTCGACGTGCCGAAGACCACCACCTTGGCGCCCTGGGCCACCGGATCGGAAGCCTGAGCCGAATTGGACAGCGTCGGCCCGAACAGCATCAACACCTTGTCCTGAAAGATTAGCTTCTTGAAAACGTTGATCGCTTCTTCTTTTTTGCCCTGCTCGTCTTCGACCACCAGCTCGATCTTCTGACCGTTGATACCGCCGCTGCCGTTGATCTCGCTCACCGCCAACTCGAACCCTTTGCGGATCGGCACGCCATACTGCGCGGCATTGCCGGTCAATGCCTCGGCGACGCCAATCTTGATCTGCGCCGCAGCAAGACTTGAAAAATAGCCGAGCGCCATGAGCGCGCCAAACAAGACTCGTGTCGGTTGCATACTCATCCCTTGCGCAATCCGGACTATTTTTTCGCGGCCTCGACGTGCCAGAGATACAGCGTGTGATCCCAACTAGAGCCATCTTTGATATGCTCGGTCTTGAGCGGTTTCCAGTCGCCCATGTCGAAATCATGGGAGACGATGCGCGAACCCGGCTTCATCTGCTTCCAAATATTCGGCCGGATCATCAAGTTCACCTCGGGCAACAAATACATTGTCAAGACATTGGCGCCTGACAGATCGACGGTGCGGATATCCTGCTGGCGGATTTCGACCAGTTTTTCAACCCCGGCTTTCTTGATGTTCTCATGGGACTCTTTGATGCGCTCCGGATCGATTTCGAAGCCGATCGCCTTGACGCCGTACTTCTTCGCCGCCGTGACGACAATTCGCCCGTCGCCCGAACCGAGATCGTAGACGACATCGCCCTTCTTCACCTGGGCCAAGTCGAGCATACGGTCGACAACTTCCTGAGGCGTCGGCACGTAAGGCACGATCTTGCCCTCCTGCGCCGAGACAAGCGTCGCTGCTTGTACCCATATTATCGTTAATGCCACTGAGAGAGCCCTGACGATTTTTTTCATTGTCCTCTCCTTAAGCCAACTAAGTTTCCACTGCGAATTCCAATCGGTGCGCACAGCGCAGCCTACGAATTACTCGAACTCAGAGATTAGGTTTAAAACTCGCCCCTTGTACGAATCCCAAATCTTTTTTTGCGTTCATTGCGGCCAACAATCCGGTGGCGGATCATCCTGAGAAGACCTCTTAGCTGTTTTTCTGCCAGAACCGACCCAGCCAGCCGCCCTCGTCCTTCTCGGCAACCTGCTCCAGCTCACCGGCATCCAACCAGATACCGCCGCAGCCAGTGCACTGGTCGATCTCGACCTTCTGAAAGCTGCGCACCTTGAGGCGCTCGCCGCACTTCGGACACTTCATATGAGACGCTTTCTTCTCGACTTCTTTGGTCTCGGCCTCCTGCTTGGCCTTGAGCTTAGCCAACTGCTCCTGCTCTTTCTTGACGAAGTACTCGTCCTCCTGGGCTTTCTTACGTTCGTCCCACTTGTTCGCCATAACATCCTCCTAGGAAAGTATTTAGAATTACGCTAGAATTTTTTTAAGCCACTTCGCTGTGCTGGCAACTGACTTATCGGCCGCGTCGCGGTTAGCCGCACTCTTACTCGACGGATTGTTGAGAAAAGCGTGGCCGGCGCCGGGATACATTTCGATTCGATATT
>JBGTCC010000504.1:0-5222 GCA_041749055.1 Thermodesulfobacteriota bacterium
CGTTCGCCAACCCTCCTCGATGTCGACAACGATTGTGAATATCATGTGGATAACTGCTCCGGCACTTGCACGGCGCATGCGAGAAATAGCCTTGCGCAGCCTTTTGCTCAAATTCACAGCTAAATATTTGCCGACAAATCAGCCATTTGGCATTTCGCGCAAGTTTTGCGCCCAAGACTCTCCGCGCGCCGCAGTGACTCATGCGAAGGCCCTTGCCAGCGTCGTTCCCCCCTCTTTGAGTGCCGCACGAGTGCAGCTGTGCAGCCACCCCGATTGCTCACGACTTGCTCGGCAATGCGCTAATCGCTAAAACTTCTGGGAAAGAATTTCCCGTGAAATCTGCCGCGCCATGGCGGTCCATAGGGAACAGACATTCGCGTTGACTCTCCGGGTGGCCGATGCTACAAATGATCACGCTAATCTTATTGGAGGCATTCCTTGGCAGATCATCCATCAGTTGAAAAACGCTATCGGCAGAGTGTCAAACGGCGCACGCGCAACATCGAAATCAAGTCAAGATTGCGCACGCTGGTGAAAAAAGCCCGGCTTGCCATCGAGGCGAAAAATCACGAGGCCGCGACCAGTCAAATCCACGACGTTAACAAAGCCCTCGGCAAAGCCGTGAGCAAAGGTATCGTCAAGAAAAATACCGCTTCGCGTTGGCTCTCCCGTCTCTCCCGCTCGGCGAACCGCAGCAAAACGGCGAGTTAAAGGACTTCGCTGCAACGACATCCGACAACCCTCTTCCGGCGGTGACGCGAGTTGCCGCCGATTTTATTTTGCTCGCAATGCCGCAGTCGGGAATCGACAGCCGATCCGACCAGGCTCGGCCCGGAGCCGGTCCAGCGAGCCGCCCTTAAAACATCTCCATGATCCGCTGGTGCAACTCCTTGGCGAAGCGCTCCATCAGCCGGTTGCGGACATCCCTGCGCTCACCCTCAGTCAATTGAATATCGGTCATGCGCCGGACATCGCTGGAGTTTAGCGTAGCGCTACGGAACTCGGATGAGGTGGTCACCACCGCGGCGCGCGAGCCGCCATGCAGTTCCGCCAAGCGCATGCCATGGCCGCGCCAGAGAATCTCATTGGGCTCGCGTCGCCTCAGAGTGGCATCTAAGAGCAGCACCGATTCGTATTGCAGCACTTCGTCGCGCCGGTTCACTGAGGCCACCGAGCTCTCGATGGAACGAACCACGCCGCTAAGTATGATATCGGCCTGCTCCGTATGATCGACGACCCGTAGCTGGCCGCGGCGGTAGAACTCACTGCGCAGCGCTGAGGTCAGCTCCTTTTCCATACCGACATCCCGGCTGCGATTGATAAATGGCTCGACGAAAACCGTCTGGGCATCCTTGGGCAGCAGGGACGATTGGCCGACCCACTGGTAGCCGCAGGCGCTGAACAGCATCAGCCCCGCACCAGCGAGCACCAGGCGCCAACTACGCGATTGCCGAACCGACGGATTTAGCATTCTTAACATGGCTCATCCCTCCACCACGATGTTGACCAAACGGCGCGGCACGTAAACCACGCGCTTAATTTTTTTCCCGTCGCAGAAACTCATCACTCTGGCATCGGCCATCGCGCTGGCCTCGATCCGCTCTTGGGTAATCTCGGCGGGCACGGTCATCTTGCCGCGGACTTTACCGTTCACTTGCACGACGATCAATAATTGCTCGTCTGCGAGCGCAGCTTCGGAATAACTCGGCCAGGCGAAATGATCGAGACGCTCGTCATGGCCCGACTGCTCCCACAGCTCGCTGGCCACATGCGGTGCGAAAGGCGCCAACAACAGCATGATCGATTCCAGTCCCTCACGGAGGATCGCCGCGCCAGCCGCTCTTTTGGCTGGGTCTTGAGCCGCGGCACTGAGGGAGTTGAACAGCTCCATGATCGCGGCGATGGCGGTGTTGAAATGAAATCGGCCGTCGATATCGTCGGAAACTTTTTTGATGGTTCGATGAATCTGCCGGCGCAGGTCGCGCAGTTCGGCGTTGGGTTCTTCGCCGGCGCCTGCCGTATTCGCAGCAGACCACAAGTCGCGATGTCGGTGCACCAAACGCCACAGACGGCTGAGGAAGCGGTACGCGCCTTCGACGCCCTGGTCGCTCCACTCGAGATCCTTTTCCGGCGGCGCGGCAAATAGCGTAAATAACCTGGCGGTGTCGGCGCCATAGGCGGCGATCAGGTCTTCCGGGTCGATGATGTTCTTTTTCGACTTGGACATCTTCTCGACCCGGCCCTTGTCCACCGCTCGGCCGCATTGCGGACACCGCCAACCGTCTTTTTCCGCCCCGCTAAGTTCGTTGGGGAACAGCCAGCCATGCTCCGAACATTGGTAAGTCTCTTTGGAAACCATTCCCTGAGTGAGCAGGTTGGCGAACGGTTCATCGACATGGGTCAGACCGATATCGCGCAAAGCCTTGGTGAAGAAGCGCGCGTACAGCAGATGCAACACCGCATGCTCGACGCCGCCGATATACTGGTCGACCGCCATCCAGTATCGTCCCTTATTCACGTCCACCGGCGCGGTTTTGCAATCGGCCGACGTATAGCGCAAGTAATACCAAGACGAATCGACGAAGGTATCCATGGTATCGGTCTCGCGCCGTGCTCCACCGCCGCACTTTGGGCAATCGACCTGGAGAAACACCGCGCTCTCTTGCAACGGCGAACCGCCTTTCCCGGAAAATGGCACGTCTTTGGGCAGCTCCACCGGCAAGCGATCTTCAGGCACCGGCACGGCGCCGCATTTGGCGCAGTAAATAATCGGTATCGGCGTGCCCCAGTAACGTTGGCGCGACACACCCCAATCGCGCAGGCGAAAGCGAATCGCTGGCCTGCCAAAGCCCTGGGCTTCGGCAAAGGCGGCGATCATCGCCTTGCCGTTGACGTTCGGCGCACCGGAGAACTCGCCGCTATCGCGCATCACGCCTTCGTCGACGTAGGCCTCTGCCAACTCGTCGGCGGTCACGTCTTTGTCATCGGCTTGAATCACCACACGAATCGGCAGCGAATATTTTTTGGCGAATTCGAAATCGCGCTGATCATGGGCCGGCACGGCCATGACCGCGCCGGTGCCATACTCCATCAAAACGAAGTTGGCCAGATAGATCGGAATGTTTTCTCCGGTGAACGGATTGCGACAGTGGGCGCCGGTGAACACGCCTTCTTTTTCGCCTTCGTCGGCGCCACGCTTGGCCTGACTGATGTTTTTAAAGCGCTCGATGAACAGCTTGACGGCGTTTGCCTGCGCCGTGCCGGCCGACAGCGGCAACGCCAACGGGTGTTCCACCGCCAACGAGACGAAGGTGGCGCCAAAAATCGTGTCCGGCCGGGTGGTAAATATTTTGAGCTCGCCGTGGTGGCCGACCAGCGGAAAGTCGATCTCGGCGCCAATCGATTTGCCGATCCAGTTGCGCTGCATGGTCAGAACTTTATCCGGCCAACCGGCCAACTGGTCGAGATCTTTGAGCAGCTCTTCGGCATAGTCGGTAATCCGAAAAAACCACTGCTCCAGCTCTTTTTGTATAACGCTGGAGTCGCAGCGCCAACAAGCGCCGTCGATCACCTGCTCGTTGGCCAGCACGGTGGCACAGGAGGGACACCAGTTGACGAAGGAACTCTTTTTGTAAGCCAGCCCCTTTTTGTAGAACTGCAAAAAGATCCATTGATTCCAGCGATAATATTCCGGCTCGCAGGTGGCCAGCTCGCGGTGCCAATCGTAGGACAGCCCCATGCGCTTCAACTGGGTCTTCATGTAGAGAATATTTTCCTGGGTCCAGGCTTGCGGATGCACTTTGCGCTCGATGGCGGCGTTCTCCGCCGGCAGGCCGAAGGCATCCCAACCCATCGGATGAAGCACATTGAAGCCGCGCATGCGCTTGTACCGCGCCACCACATCGCCGATGGAATAGTTGCGCACATGGCCCATGTGAATGCGCCCGGAGGGATAGGGAAACATCTCGAGGACGTAAAACTTGGGCTTGGCGGGGTCTTCGGTGACGTGGAACGCTTGCTCCCCGGCCCAAAGCTTCTGCCATTTCTCTTCGATCGGTTTGGCTTGGTAACGCGCATCCATGACCGACTGCCTAGGCCGATTTACTGGCGCTCGATTTTGCGATGTGATCGAGCACGCCATTGATGAAACCGGCAGAATCCTCGCTGGCGAAGCGCTTGGCGATTTCCACCGCTTCGTCAAGACTAACCGGCACCGGAATATCCGGGCAGAACACCACTTCGTAGGCCGCCAAACGCAACAGCTCATGTTCGACTTTGGCGAGCCGTGTCAATTTCCAGTTCTCCGTCGCCTGCTCGATCAAGCGGTCGAGATCCGGCCGCTGGCTGACCACGCCGGAAACCAAGCGGCGGGCAAACTCCTTGGCCTTGGCGCCGCCTTCAAAATGTTGCAGGAACAAGTCCACCGCGGCAATCGAAGAGTCGCCGGTGATTTCGATTTGATAAAGCGCTTGGAGTGCCAGCTCGCGCCCTTTGCGGCGCATGGTGCGCGGGGCGATGGGTGCAGTGTCGGATGAATCCTGTGACAATGGTCGCTCGAATTGACTGCCGGAGAGGCACACGAAAAGTTAAGCCACCTGTCTGAGCACGTTGACCATCTCGACGGCAACCAGCAAGGCCTCATAACCTTTGTTGGCGTCTTTGCTGCCGGCGCGGTCCATCGCCTGCTGGACATTGTCGGTGGTCAGGACGCCGAAACCGACCGGGATCTTATAGGTCTTGACCGCGTCTCCGACCCCTTGAGTAACCGCCTCACAAACATAATCGAAGTGCGGCGTGTCGCCGCGGATCACCGCGCCCAAACAGACCAGCGCGTCGTATTTGCCGCTGGCCGCCATCTTGTCGGCAACGATGGCAATCTCAAACGCCCCCGGCACCCGCACGACGGTCAGATCGCCGTCCGCGCCGCCGTGGCTAGTAAACCCGTCCAGAGCGCCTTCAAGCAGGCGCTCGGTGACGAAATTGTTGAAGCGGCTGACGACGATGCCGATCTTCAACCCCTGGGCATCCGGTTTTCCTTCGAGAATATTGGCCATGGAGAAATGCCGTCCGCCTGGGGCTTAGCGCTTGGCGCTTTTGTCTTCGAGATTCGACAGCATATGGCCGAGTTTACTCTGCTTGGTGCGCAGGTAGTGAATATTGGTCTTGAGCGGCAGCGCCTCCAGCGGCACGCGCTCGACCACTTTCACGCCGTAATTTTCCAA
>JBGTCC010000505.1:0-1607 GCA_041749055.1 Thermodesulfobacteriota bacterium
GTCGTCAGCCACGTCAACGTCGGGCGCAGTGTCGAAGAAACCTTGCGGGTATTGAAAGCGCTCCGCACCGAGCGCCTCTGTCCGTCGGACTGGAAGCCCGGCGAGGCGACCGGGGATTTGGCGCTCAAATACTAGAACAAATGGATAATGGATAATTCGGTTCATTAATTTTCAATTATCCATTTTTAACTAGATCCATGTCCCTCGACGCCATCCAACAAAAGAAGCAGGTCATCGAAGGGCGATCGCGGATTCGCGAATTTGTCTTCGGCATTCAGGACGGCCTGATCAGCACCGTCGGTCTGCTCGCCGGTATCCAAAGCGCGACGGAAAATAATCTCGTGGTCATCGTCACGGGGCTTACCGCGATGTTTTCCGGGGCGATCTCCATGGCTACCGGTTCCTATCTTTCGTCCGGCGCGCAGAAAGATATTTTTGACAAAGAGCTGGCCGACGCGGAAATACTGGCTGAACGCGAGCCCTACATCGCGGCGGAAAGTTTATTAAAAGCTCTCGGCGACGAAGGGTTGAGCAAAGAGCAGAGCTACCGCATGGTGAAAGTTCTGCTGGCGGAACGGAATGTTTTTATGCGCACCTTTCAGGAAAAAGTTTTCGGTCTGGGCAGCGCGGAGATCAATCAGCCGTTTAAGGCGGCACTAGTGATGGGACTCTCGTTCATCGTCGGCGCGATCATTCCGATTGTGCCCTTTATCGCGATGGGTGGGCGCGCGGCGCTCTATCTTTCGGTATTCTTGAGCGCGGTTACGCTGTTTATCGTTGGCGCGTTCAAAGGCCAGCTCGCTGGCCAGTCCATGCTGGTTTCCGGCACAAAATTCTTCGTGGTCGCCGTGAGCGCTGCGGGTTTGGGTTATCTGATCGGTCTCGCCGTGCAGTGGTTCTTTCCGGGGATATCGATTCCGGCGTAAATCGTTTGCCGCCCTCACCCTTCCCTCTCCCATCGGAATGTCATCGGAAAGGGCGAGGGTAAGACTTAGTTAGATTGCGATAAGACTCCGCAGCAGCATCAGATTCTCCCGGTCTTCTTTCAAGTCCGGTCCCTTCGGGGTTTCCAAGCACATGGGCAGGCCCCAGAAGCGTTGGTCGTTCATTAACAAGCGAAAAGCCTCGACGCCGATAAAACCCTGGCCGATATGCTCGTGGCGGTCGATCCGGGAGTGCAATTCCTTTTTCGAATCGTTCAAATGAAACGCCGCGAGCAGCTCGAGGCCGATGGTCTCGTCGAACTCGGCAAAGGTACGCTCGTAGCCTTCTTTGGTTCTGATGTCGTAGCCAGCGGCAAACGCGTGTTCGGTGTCGAAACAGACGCGGATGCGGTCGCATTCTTTGGTGGCATCCATCATGTCGCCGATCTGCTCGAAGCGGTAGCCGAGGTTGGAGCCTTGGCCGGCGGTGATTTCCAGCGTGACTTTGACCTTGAAGCCTGGGCAGGCTTGGTGAACTTGGTCTAACGACTTGGCGATCGTCTTAATGCCTTCGAGTTCGCCGGCGCCGACATGGGCGCCGGGGTGGGCGATCAAGTTCGACACGCCGAGAACTTCGCAGCGTTCCATCTCATCAACGAACGCACCGATGGAACGCTGGCGCAA
>JBGTCC010000506.1:0-5474 GCA_041749055.1 Thermodesulfobacteriota bacterium
ACACTACAAGGAACCGGTGTGGCGTTTGCTTGGGGGCGCGCAAAATCCGGTGCAGGCCTACGTCACCTTCGGCCTCAAACAATATTCGAAAGAGCAGTTGGTCGAGGTCGCCAAGCAGCTGATCGCGCAGGGCGAGAAGCGCTTGAAGATGGTCGTCGCCGTCGACCCGGAAAATCCCAAAATCGACGCCGAGCGCGTCAGAGCCGTGTGTAAAGCCGTCGGCGACGACGTCGAGATAATGATCGATGCCAATTATTTGTTCTCGTACAATCGCGCGTTGGAGTTGTGCAAGATGGTCGAGCCCCTCGGCATCACTTGGTTCGAAGAGCCGGTGTATCAAAACGACGCGCTGCTGCTCGCCGACCTGCGCCGCCACACCTCCATTCCCATCGCCGCCGGTCAAAACGAAGGCCACCGCTTTCGCCATAGAGAATTGATCGCCAACCGCGCCGTCGACAGCGCCCAACCCAATGTCTGTTCCGTCGGCGGCTACACCGAAGCGGTAAAAGTCGCCGCGCTGGCGCAAGCCTTCAACCTGCCCATCGCCAACGGCGGCGGCTGGCCGCATCACAACATGCACCTGCAAGCCGCCATGGCCACCGGCTGGCGCGTCGAGTTTCACTTTGAAATGTGGGGTGTCGGCGACAAAATCTACAAAGAACCGCCGGCGCCGGTAAACGGCTGGGTGACCTTGGCAGAGACGCCGGGACTCGGACTCGAACCGCGCTTCGATGCGCTCGAAGAGTTTGAAGAGAAGTGAATCTATTTTAGATATTGGATTTTGGATTGAGGGGACTAGGAAATGACCGGAACACGTCGTAATGCAATTCGGTGGCTTCGATCCGATAATCTAAAATCCAAAATCAAGGGTCCCCGCGGACTAAAATCGGTAGGGACGTTTGCCCTCGTTATCGCCTTCGTAGGATTGGCGGACGGGGCGGGGTCACAGCCAGCGAAAATTCCACGGATCGGATACCTAAGTGCTGGCACCCTATCCTCTTCGTCGGCCAACGTCGAGGCGTTCCGCCAGGGCCTGCGCGAGCTTGGCTACACCGAGGGGAAAAACATTATCATTGAGTGGCGATCTGCCGAGGGGAAACTCGATCGGCTCCCCAAACTTGCCGCTGAGCTGGTCGGTCTCAATGTGGACGTTATTTTCGCCGCGGCTGCGCCCTCGATAAAGGCTGCGAGTCAGGCAACCCGTACCATCCCGATCGTCTTCGAGAGGCTTGCGGACCCGGTGAGTGGCGGGTTCGTGAGTAGCCTAGCCAAGCCGGGGGGCAACCTCACCGGTTTAGCTGGTCTCGCCCCGGAGTTGAGCGGCAAACGTCTGGAGTTGCTCAAAGAAATCCTGCCGCGACTAAAACGTGTGGCCATCCTTGGAAATCCGAGCAATCCAAACTTTCGTTCCGTGTTAAAAGAGACAGAATCAGCCGCCTCGGCCTTGGGATTGCAACTTCAAGTCATCCAGGTGAAAGAATCAGTCAATCTGCCAAGCGCGTTCGCGGCAATGAACAAAGCGCGGGCCGAAGCACTCACGGTCATTCCAGATCCGCTGTTGGTCAGCGAGCAAAAACGGATTATCGATCTCGCAGCTAAGGGTCGGTTGCCGGCGATTTACGGCACATCGCTGTCAGTGGACGCTGGGGGTCTTATCTCCTATGCACCGAGCCCGAGCGAGATGTTCAAACGCGCGGCGACTTACGTGGACAAGATCCTCAAGGGCAGCAAGCCAGCCGATCTACCCGTCGAGCAGCCGATCAAGTTCGAGTTCATCGTCAACCTGAAAGCAGCGAAGCAGATCGGCCTGACGATCCCGCCCAATGTGCTGGTGCGGGCGGATCGGGTGATTCGATGAAAAAAACATCAGACAAGGGTAGGGGCGGACCTATGTGTCCGCCCGTTCGGAAGGCCGACACGCAGGTCGGCCCCTACACAGGGCCGACAAGCCGCCCCGCAGACCAAATTCGGCAATCTAAAATCAAAAGCGAAGGACAGAAAAATGAAACGATTCATAGCCAAGCTCATCATAATCGCGGTGTTCGGCCTTTTCATACCGGCGGCGCCAGCTTTCGCCGCCGACAAAGTGAACGTGAGTTCGACCAACCCAACCGCCATGGAAATGGATCAAATGGTGGCGCGGGACAAGGGATTTTTCGCGCGGGAAAATCTTGAGGTCGATGTCACCTACATGACGCCCGACCTGGTGATCAAAGCGCTGCTTGCCGGCACCGTCGATCTGGCGCGATCGGGCACCCACTTCGGCTTGATCGCGGCATCGCGCGGCGGCGAGTTAAAAGTCGTCGGCGGCTCGACTTATGGCTACGCCTATCAAGTGATCGGCCAGCCGCAGTTCAAAACCCTCGCCGATTTAAAAGGCCAGAAGATCGCCGGCGCGTCCGTGGCGAGCATCACAACGACTATCTTCAAGGATGTCATGCAGCGCCAGGGCATTCCGCCGACAGATTACACGATCCTTTCCCTCGGCGGCAGCGGTGAAAGATTTCAAGCGGTCGCCTCCGGCCAAGTCGCCGCCTCCCTCGCCGAAGCGCCGCCGTTCAACTTCCGCTCCATCGACGCCGGCCGCAAAGTTCTCTTGAATTACTCCGACGAGATCAAAAACTTGCAGTACGGTTCCTACTTCGCGTCGAACAAGTCGCTGACGCAGATGCGCCCGGTACTCGTCCGGTTCATGCGCGCCGTCGGCCAAGCGATGCGCTGGCTGAACGACCCGGCCAATGAAAGAGAAGCGGTGCGGATCATGATGGATCGCTTGAAGATCGACGAAACCATCGCCGCGCGCACGTTCAAATTCATGGTTCCGGAAAACCGCTCCTTCCGCGGCGAGAGCCTTGTTGATCCAGTCGGGCTCAATGAAATGATCCGCCTGCTCGCCTCGGATAAGCTAATTCCCGAGCGGAAACCTTGGGAAACATTTGTCGACGCAGGATTTCTCCCGGTTGCGGCGAAATGATCTGGCGAGAAAGTCGTCGGCCGCCGATTCGTACGTTTTTGACGGCTTGAGCTATATGAACGATTTGAACGACCTGCTAGCGCGACCCCGCGTCATGGCTTCCAACCGCTGGATTTAAGCTCTTCGTTGGCTTTTTTCACGAAGCTCAAATCGAAGATGTCGCCGACTTTGATGTCGCGCTGCACTTTCGTCGTCCGTTTCATGTCGTCGATCATCGTTTGCAGCAACTTGTCGTCGCCGAATCCCTGCCGGAGCACCAGCGGCGCTTGGATGTCGTAGATCAAACTGACCAGCTCCTGGTCCTTCATCCGCAAGCCGTCCATCATATACTTGATCGCCGATTCCCGCTTGGTGACGTAGTAATTCAGCCCTTTTAGAGCGCCGCGGATGAAGCGAAAGATTTTTTCCGGGTTTTGCTTGATCTTATCATGCGTCGTCGCCAATCCGCCTTCGATCAGATTGGCATATTCGCTAGCGGTTCCGAGCTTGATAAAACCCTCCTTTTGCGCCTTGATACTCATGGCCGTGTTGAACAGCGTCGCATGTATCGCCTTGGTCTGCAGCGCCGGAAAGCGCACCTCGTCGCCCCCCATCGTCACCAAATTGACATCCTTAGTCGGGTCCAAGCCGTTTTTACGCAACATTTCGCGCGCGACCACGGCGAGCGACCCTTCGGGAGACATGACCGCGATGTTCTTACCGCGCAACTGGGCAACCGACTTGATATCGGGATGCGCGATCAGATCCCAAGTGGGCTTGTCCTGAATAACCGCGACCAGCTTGACCGCGACACCTCTGACCCCCGCCGCCAGCGCGCTACCGGCGTTGGTAAAAAAATCGACTTCCCCCGCCAGCGTCGTCCGTATCGCGATCTCGCCGCGGATACTGAGCAGCTCCAGGTTGATTCCTTCTTCTTTAAAGTAACCTTCCTTCTGCGCGATGATGAGGGAAAATACGGAAGGATTCATCGACGGATAGGCGACGCGGAGATTATCGACGGCGCGCGACGGCGCGACGGCGCAGAAAAAAACTATCACGGAAAGTCCATAGGCGATTTTCCAAGGTTTCATGATAAAACTCCTTTCCTTGTCTATGCGAGTCGCGCCATGCTCGGCGGACCGGCGGACCGCAGCTGAACGCTTTTAACCCGGCAGACTGTTTAGGTCAATTAGAAACAATCCGCCCAAACTAGCGGAATTTTAGCGTTGCGCTTTGAACGAATTGAACGTTTGAACTGTATCAGCCGATCGTCAGCGCCACGCGAAAACCGTAATCGGCGTAACTGAACGCCGGCGGCAAAGAGCTGCGCGCGGCGCAGCGAGAGAACTTGATCTGATGGCGCCATGAGCCGCCGCGCGAAACGCGCCGCTCGCCCGATGCCGCCCCTTGGGGATTGCGCTCGGGTGAATAGCGATAGTAGTTGTAGTCATAATAGTCGCTGCACCACTCGTGCACGCCCTCGCTCATGTCGTGAAGACCGAAGTCGTTGGGCGGGTTGACGCCGACCGGCGCCGGGCCGCCGCTTTCAGCGTCGCAGCCGACCAGCTCTCGTGCTGACGGCGGCTCATCGCCCCAAGGGAAGAGCGCGCCTTCGCGGCCGCCGCGCACCGCACACTCCCATTCAGCTTCCGTCGGTAGACGATACTGCAGCCCTTCGCGGGCACTGAGCCAGCGGCAATACGCAACCGCTTCGTCCCAGGTCACGCCCACCACCGGCTTTCGCGGGTCGGCAAACATCGGCTCGGACCAAAATGGCGGCGGCGCGGCACCGGTGATCTCGAGAAACAACAAGTACTCCGAATTGGTGACTGGAAACGTTGCCAAACCAAAGCGATCCAGCCACACACGATGAACCGGCCGCTCGTTGTCCTGGCCCTGCTCACAACCCATTAGAAAAAATCCTTCAGGGATGCGGACGATTTCAGGAGACGTTTTCACCCGTTGCCTTCGACGCGGCGCTGTTCGATGGAAAATCGCACCAAGGCCGCATAGCGGTAAACCACGTGGGCGAATTTTCCGTACGGCATCGTGATGAACAGACCGGCGACGACTCCCAGGTGAACTATCAGCAAACTGCCCATTGCCGTCGTTTCGCGAAAGCCGAGCAGCAGCAGTCCCGTGAAGCTGGTCAGAAACAACAAGACGAGAAACGCCACGTCCATGCTGAACATGCTCCCGTGCGCCGGACCGCGGTCGCTTTGCCATTTCAAGTAAAGCAGTCCGATCGTGCCGATAACCAACATGATCCCGCCAACCGTGCCGAAGACCACCGGCGCGCTGAAATAGGGATAGGGCGCCTGCCAGCCGAGAAAATGATCGTAGAACGCGGCGATCGTAGTCGCCACCAAGTCGAGCAGAAAGCCGAAGAAAACCAGATGGTGCAACCACAACCTCGAATGAGAGAAACTCTCCCCCGGATAGTTGCAGCCGGCACCGCCGCCCTTCATGTAGGCCAAGCCAAAGGCGTCTTTGGTAGCGCGCCAGAGCGCGGCAAGATTTA